>NZ_BAAJYR010000119.1:0-10534 GCF_057546605.1 Acidovorax sp. KPB24-03
TGTTCGCGCCCGACGCCCCAGGCCTGGCTCGCCACGCAGCCCTGGCCGGGCAACGTGCGCCAGCTCCGGGCCCTGGTGGAGTCGGCCGGTGCGCTCATCGCCCCGGGCCACCTGCGCATCGACCTCGACCTGTTGCGGTTCGCCAGCGGCGACCTGGCGCACCTGCCGGATGCGGGCCCGGCCGATGCGGCAGCGGCCGCCCCCGTCGGCGCGCTGGATGCGGCCATCTTCGAGCTGGAAACCCGCATGGTGCGGGAAGCGATGGAGGCCACCCAGGGCAACCAGTCGGAGGCCGCGCGCCGCCTGGGCATCTCGCGCGCCGGGCTGATCAAGAAGCTCACCCGGCTGGGCCTGCGCTAGCGGGCGCCGGCCACCGGCCCTGCCCGCCCCTTAGCCGCCCCTTAGCCGCCCCTCAACCGCACGTGCCCAGGTTCCCGCACTGCGTGCAGTAATCGCAGCCGTCCTTGCGGATCACCGCGTGCGCACCGCACTCGGGGCACTTCTTGCCGGCCATCGCGGGCGGCATGCCCATGGGCGCCTCGGGCTCGTCCAGCGGCAGCACCTGCTGCACCGGGTCCGGCACGCGGCTGGCCAGGATGTTCTGGATGGCATAGGCCATGGCGGCCACCTCGGAGTCGTGCCACAGCGGCACGCGCGTGCCGTCCTCGCGCTGGCGCGTGCCCAGGCGCACGGGGCCGCGGTCCCACGCCACCTTGCGCATGTCGCTCAGGGCGCGTTCCAGGAAGCCGCCGCGCGCGGCCAGCGAGAGCATGCGCATGCTGGAGGTGATCCACTGCTGCGATTCGCCGCTTTGCCCCACCGGCATGAAGAACTCGATGGCGCGGTCCACGGTGCCCGTGCCGCCGGCATTCGGCACCGGCAGGAACGACACCACCAGGTACAGCGTCTTGTGGCCCTCCTGCGTCCAGTACTCCACCTTCTCGGCGACAGCCGGCAGGGCGCCCTTGGGCCGGCTTTCGATCACGGTGCGCATGGGGTCGATGGGGGCTGCGGCCGATGCGGGTGTCGCTACGGGCGCGGCCGGGGCCGGCGCGGCCTCGGGCGCGTGCGTTTCCAGCACGGCGCCCAGGATGGTGTTGGGCCGGTAGGTGGCCAGCCCCTTGAGCCGCGCGCGCCAGGCGGCGAGGTACAGGCCCTTGAAGTCCTCGTACGGGTAGTCGGCCGGCACGTTCACCGTCTTGGAGATCGCGGTGTCCACGAAGGGCTGCACCGCCTCCATCATGGCGATGTGGTCGGCGGCGGGCATGGACAGCGCGCTCACGAAGTAGTCGGGCAGGGCATTCACATCGCCGCCCAGCTCGCGGTACAGCCGCCAGGCGTGGTCTTCCACGGCGTATTCGCTCATGCGGCCGTCGCCCTCGCGCTTCCTGCGCTTGTAGGTCCACGAAAACGGCGGCTCGATGCCGTTGGAGGCGTTGTCGGCGAAGGCCAGGCTCACCGTGCCCGTGGGCGCGATCGACAGCAGGTGGCTGTTGCGGATGCCGTGCTCGCGGATCTGCGCCTGCAGCGCCTGCGGCAGCCGGCTGGCGAAGGTGCCGGGCGCCAGGTAGCCGGCCGCATCGAACTTCGGGAACGCCCCTTTCTCGCGCGCCAGCGCAACCGACGCGCCATAGGCCGCATCGCGCAGGCGCTCGGCGATCTGCGCGGCCATGGCGCGGCCCGCTTCGCGGTCGTAGCGCAGGCACAGCATGGCCAGCGCGTTGCCCATGCCGGTAAAACCCACGCCGATGCGCCGCTTGGCGGCCGACTCGGCGCGCTGCGCCTCCAGCGGCCAGAAGGTCACGTCCAGCACGTTGTCGAGCGCGCGCACCTGCGTGGCGACGCTCTGCTCGAAGGCCTCGAAATCGAAGGCCGGCGCGCCCGCCAGCCCGAACGGGTTGCGCACGAAGCGCGTGAGGATGATGGGCCCCAGGTCGCAGCAGCCGTAGGGCGGCAGCGGCTGCTCGCCGCAGTTGTGCACATACAGGCCATTCGCGTCGAAGGCGTGGCAGTCGGCCACGGTGACGTCGTACACGTCCTCGCACCCATCGGCCGCGATGGAATCCACGGTGGCGGTGAATCGCTCTCGGTTCAGCCGGCGCTGGTCGCCCGCCAGGGCGGCTTCCAGGCGAGCGGCCTTGGCGGTGTCGGCAAAGCCGATGCGATCGGCGTACACCTGCAGGTTGTCGCCGGACACCACCAGTTCGTGCTGCGCCTGCGTGGGGTAGGCCCGAGTGCCGCCACGCCCGTCGGGCAGCACAGGGTGCTGCGCGGGGCGGCGGCCGGTGTACAGCGTGGAAGCGATGCCGAAGCGCAGCAGCATGCGCTGCACGGTGCGCAGCAGATCGGCATCGCTTTGCGACAGGCGCACGCTCACGCCCTTGTCCTGGGCGCCCTGCACCGAACCGTCGGCATCGAACAAACCACGCAGCAGGCCGGCGGCGAAGGCGGAGGAGCCGCATTCCATGGCCGGCGTGATCGTCTTGTGGCCAGGCCGCAGGCCCATGGCGTGCGCCAGTCGCCACAGCGCCGCGCTGGCCATGCGGGCCTCCCCGCGCGTGCCGACGGGGCGCTGGAAGCCGCTGAAATCAGACGGGTGGGGCAACGTGGCCGCGGCAGCTTCGGCGGCTTGCACGATGCCTGCCGCGCCGGTGGCGGCATAGGCCACGGTGCCGTTGCCCACCTGCCGCAATTCGGGTGCCCAGACCGAGATCACCGCCTTGTCGGCCTTCAAGGTGCCGTCGCCCACGAGCAGGCCGAGCAGGTAGCCCTCGGCCTCGGTGCCCGCACCGTCCCATCCGCCGAGCGCGCGGTGGTCGTGCAGCACGATCTGGTCGCCCGGCTGCAGGTCGCCGGCCGCCGTCCACTCCAGGGACTGGGCGTAGCGGGTCTGCCGCGCCACGCGGCGCACGCGGTGGTCGGGCGTGAGGCGCAGCGTGTGGCCTTCGCGCGTGCGCAGGGCGATCACGGGCTTGTGGCCGGTCTTGAAAAATCCTTCGCTTTCCGTGCAGAAGACACGGCCGTCCACCACCGCGCCGAACCGCCGCCCGATGAGGCCGGCCACCTGCGCCGGGCCGTCCGCCGTCAGCACCCAGGTGTCGGCCGTGACGCAGGGATTCGTTGCCGCGATCGCCTCGCAGTAATGCAGGTTGTTGTCGCGGTTGATCGCATCGAGGAACAGGATGCCCGGCTCGGCGAAGTCGTAGGCCGACCGCATGATGGTGTCCCACAGATCGCGGGCCGGCACGGTGCGGTAGACCCACTGGCCGTCGGTGCGCTGCACCGCGCCCTGCGCCAGCAGCGCGGCGCCGGGGCGCGCGGGGTGCACCAGGTCCCACGGCTGGCCATCGGCCACGGCCTGCACGAAGGCGTCGGTCACGCCGACCGACACGTTGAAGTTGTTCCACCGCCCGGGGGTGCGCTTGGCGGTGATGAACTCGAGCACGTCGGGGTGGTCGATGCGCAGCACGCCCATCTGCGCGCCGCGCCGCGCGCCGGCGCTCTCCACCGTGGAGCACGACTGGTCGAACACGTTGATGTAGCTGCACGGCCCCGAGGCCAGCGAGGCCGTGCCCTTGACCTGCGCGCCCTTGGGACGGATGCGCGAGAAGTCGTAGCCCACGCCGCCGCCGCGCCGCATGGTCTCGGCGGCCTCGCGCAGGGCCTCGTAGATGCCGGGGTAGCCGCCGTCGTCCATGCCCTGGATGCAGTCGCCCACGGGCTGCACGAAGCAGTTGATGAGCGTGGCCTGGATGTCGGTGCCGGCGGCGCTCATGATGCGGCCCGCCCCGATGGCCCCCGCGCGCAGGTTGGCGAGAAAGCGCGCCTCGTGCGCCGCGCGCTCGGCGGCGGGCTCCACCGAGGCCAGGGCCCGCGCCACGCGGCGGTAGAGGTCCTGCACCTCCGTCTCACCGGGCTTGAGGTACTTTTCGCGCAGCACGTCCAGGCTGATGGGCTGCACGGGGGTGGCGTCGGACGCCACGGGGATGAAGGGGTCGCGTTGCATGTCGCTGGGGCTTCCACGGTGCACAAGGCCCCCGTTTTACTCCGGTGGCCCGCCGCCCGGCTTGCCCAATGTCAACGAGGACGGCGAGGGTTTTTCAGAGGGTGAAAGCGCCTGGGTGTATGCACGGCAGGGCTGCGCGATGGCGGCCCCTCCTGGGCAGCCGGCACGCGCGCTGCCGCGTTTTTTTGTTTCCTGGATCGAAACGCTGTGATTCCCGCGCCGGGGCTTATGCGCCCTGGCCGTTGGCGCCATATTCCAGGCAAGGTGCTCCCGGTTCCCGGTGGCACGCCTGCCCATCCCTTCATCCCACCCTTCCTTTTCAGGAATCCACCATGTCCCCCACCGCCGAACTGGCCGCCGAACTCGAAACCGCCATCCATGGCCCCGATGCCACCCCGCTGATCGAGCGCCTGCAGTGGCGCTACGCCACCAAGAAGATGGACCCGGCCCGCCAGGTGCCCCAGGAGAAGGTCGAGCGCATCCTCGAAGCCGCGCGGCTCGCGCCCACCTCCAGCGGGCTGCAGCCGTTCGAGGTGCTGCTCGTCACCCAGCCCGAGGTGCGCCAGCGCATCCAGGCCATCGCGTGGAACCAGGCCCAAATCACCGAGGGCTCGCACCTGCTGGTGTTCGCCGCGTGGGACGACTACACGCCCGAACGCATCAACGCCATGTTCGACTACACCAATGCGGTGCGCGGCTTCAAGAACGAAGGCTGGGAGAACTACCGCAACATGCTGCTGGGGACCTACCCGCAGCGCGGCGCCGAGGTGAACTTCCAGCACGCGGCCCGGCAGGCCTACATCGCCCTGTCCGCCGCGCTGATGGCCGCGGCCTACGAAGCGGTGGACAGCACGCCCATGGAGGGATTCGATCCCGACGCGCTGGATGGCATCCTGAACCTGCGCGCCCGCGGGCTGCGCAGCGTGGCGATCCTGCCGCTGGGCTACCGCCAGGCCGAGCAGGACTGGCTGGCCCCGCTGGCCAAGGTGCGCCGTCCGCGCGAGCAGTTCGTCACCGAGGTGTAAGGCGCAGCCGCGCGCCTGGACCCGGCAGCGCGGCACCTGCATCGCAGGCCCCCGAGGCCCCGCGCATGCCAGCCGATCATCGACCCTGGAATCCGCCGAGGGCATGGCCCTGGCCCGCCAAAGGCCGGTGTGGACTTCAAAGGCGCAGCGCACAAGGTGCTCCGGGTGCATCACACTTGGAGCGTCCACAACACCAGGTTCTCCACGCCAGGAGCCCCCATCAGACCACATGTCGACCCCAAGGGCGACCTGGCAGGCGCCGAGGAAAGGGTCATTTCTGGAAGGCACTGAAGCTGCCGTGCGGCCACAGGGGCAGCATGGCATCGCAACGGCCTGCCGCCGCCCTGTCAGGGCGCCTTTGCACCGCCCTGCACGGGCGCATCGTAGACACAGCGGAACCCCACATACACCACGTCAAAGTCGGCCGGCTTCCATTGCATGGACGCGGCCTGCATCTGCGCCGCGCCATACCACCAGGAGCCGCCGGCGGTGAGTGCGGTATCGCCCTGCCGGTCGGCCAGCCATTCCCAGGCGTTGCCGCCCATGTCGTGCAGCGCGTTGACGCCACCGCGCGTGGCACCGGCCGGTGCCAGCCGCGGCCAGGCGTCGGTGCCGCTGGTGTTGGCGCCTTCAGGCGAATCGCCGGTCGGGTACGGGTAGGTGCGGCCCCGCACGAAGCCGGCACGAGTCCCTGCGCCCTGCTCGGTGTAAGCCGCCAGCGTCCATTGGGCGCGGGTGGGTAGGCGGCCTTGCGCCCAGGCGCAGAAGTCACGCGCCTCGTGCCAGTTGACGTGCACGGCGGGCCATTGCGGGCTGACCGGCGGCACGCCGAAGGGGCGGCGGAAGTTCCAGCCAGCGCGGCGCTCCCAGCCGCGGCCCCATTCGTGGCCGCCGCCCTTCCGTTCCGCCGTGGTGACACGGCCGGTGGCTTGCGCGAACTCGGCGAACCGGGCGATGGTGGTTTCGTGTCGATCAATGGCGAAGTCGCCAACGGACACCCGGTCCTGACCTTGTGCGGCCACCGCAAAGAGTGCGCAGGCCGTGCCGTGCAGGATTGCCTTCGGTGTTGTCATCCGTTCACTCCTGGGCCGGCGTGGTGTCAGGCGGGAACCGGCGCCTGGCGCGAGATCAGCCCCTCGCGCCGCAGCGACTCCCAGAACGATGCGGGAATGGTCACACGCATCGACGCCACGTTGACCTGGACCTGGCCGGGCGCGCGGGCGCCGGGAATGATCGCCGAAACCACCGCCGGTGCCGCCGCGAACTGCAGCGCCGCCGTGCGGATATCAATGCCGTGCCGGTCGGCCACCACCGCCAGCCGCGCGCGCTTGTCGGCCGCGCCCGCGGGGATCTGGTCGCTGAAGTGATACCGGTTGCGCCCGCCCAGGAAGCCGTCGTTGAGCGGCGTGCCGACGACCACGGATATGCCCTTGCGCTGCAGTGCCGGGAAGGTGCGCGAGAGCGCCACCTCGTGGTCGAGGATGGAGTACTGGCAGGCCAGCAGCACCACATCGGGCGTCGGCACGTCCGATTCAGCGGCCAGCACGGCGGCGTCGGGCGTGTTGATGCCGAAACCCCAGCCACCAATCATCCCCTGATCGCGCATGCGGGCCAGCTCACCCATGGCACCGCCGGTGCCCGCCGCAACGGCGAAGTGGTCGCGCCACGTGCCTGGCAGTTCGCTGTTGTCGGGCGACAGGTCGTGGATGTAGACGATGTCGATCTTGGGCAGGCCCAGCCGTTGCAGGCTGTCCTCCACCGAGCGGCGCGCACCGGCCGCCGTGAAGTCGTAGCGATACGCCATGGGCGCGGGCTGCACCCACAGCGCGGCATTGGGCAGCGGCCCGCGGCTGGCCTGAAGCATGCGCCCGACCTTGGTGGACACGACGTAGTCGTCGGGATGCTTGCCGCGCAGGAAGTGGCCCAGCCGGTATTCGCTCAGGCCGTAGCCGTAGAACGGAGAGGTATCGAAGTGGCGCACGCCCGCGTCCCATGCGGCCTGCAACACAGCCTGCGCTTGCGCGTCGCTGAGGGCGGCGAAGATGTTGCCGATCTGCGTGCCGCCCAGGCCGAAGCGGAATGCGGGCCGATAACGTTGCCCGGGAGCAGCCGCTGCATTGCGGGGCAGCGCCCGGTCGGTCATCGGCCCCCGCGTAGCCAGGACGCTGCCCCGCTCGGTGAGCGCGGCAGACAGGCCGGGCGCCTGAGCCCGCGCCAGGGGCGAGGCGGCCAGGCCGGCGAACGTGGCGGCGGTAGTGGTTGCGGCATGCAGGAAGTTGCGGCGGTCCATGATGTTTTGATCCTTGGTGAAATGACGAAGTCCGAACAGCGACGACTCGAGGTCGGACGCGAAAGCCGGGGGGAGTGATGACGCGGCGCGCTCACCGCCGCGCTCGCAATGCCGCCTGGGCCCGGCGGACCAGCCCCTGATACTGGTTCTGCTTGTCGGGATACCAGGGCAACGACTGCACCTTGCCGAAGCCGGCCAGCGCTTCAACGTAGCGCGCCGTGTGCCCGCGCTGCGACGCGTCAGGCAGCAGTCCCGCGTCGCCGACGGTTACCTGCGCACTGCCGTAGAGCGGTGAGGTGTCCACGACCTTGGCACCAGCGCTGACGTACTGGCCGGGGCGCGCCAGGCAATCGATCGAACGTCAGGAACGTGGCCGGGCCCAGGCTGCCGCGCGGGAACGTGCGGCGGGTGGACATGCGGTGAGTCACGATGGCCATGGATGCACTCCAAAAAAACGGTGGGCGGGGTGCGCGGTCGCCCCACGCGCCGCGCAGGGCCCCATGGTCCGCACGCAGCTGACCGATGCCGCTCGAACGGATTACAGATTGGTAATCCAACGCGCAGGGGGTGCAGGCACAATCGGCCCGGAGGTGAAACAGGTGCACAAAGTGCTGGTGATCGAGGACGACCGCGGCGTGGCCGACTATCTGCACCAGGGGCTGTCCGAGTGCGGCTACCGCGTCGATGTGGCGCACGACGGCCCCAGCGGGCGGGCGCTGGCACTGGTCGGCAACTATGCGCTGGTGCTGCTGGACGTCATGCTGCCGGGATGCGACGGCTTCGAGGTGCTGCGCGCCATTCGGGGCAAGGGCGGGCAGCCCGTGCTGATGCTGACGGCACGCGACCGGCTGGACGACAAGGTACTGGGCCTGAATGCGGGTGCGGACGACTACCTCGTCAAGCCGTTCGCCTTTTCCGAACTGCGGGCACGGGTCGAGGCGCTGATTCGCCGGGGCCATGCCAGCATTCAGGAGCAGACCGTGCTGCGCGTCGCCGATCTGGAACTGGACCTGGCAGCGCACAATGTGCGCCGCGAAGGCCGCCGTATTGAGCTGTCTACCAAGGAATTCCAGCTGCTGTCCTTGCTGCTGCGCCGCAAGGGACAGGTGCTGACCCGCACCACGTTGGCCGAACGCGTCTGGAACATCCATTTCGACTCCGACACCAACATGGTGGAAGTCGCGGTGCGGCGCCTGCGCGCCAAGGTGGACGACGCATTCCGCCACAAGTTGATCCACACGGTGCGCGGTGTGGGCTACATCCTGGAGTTCCGCGGGGGTGCAGATGGCGACGCATGAGCCCCGCCAGCGGGCGCCGCATTCCGTGGTGCGCCGCCTGGCGCTGCAGTTGGGCCTGGGCGTGGCGCTGTTGCTGGGTGCGATTTCCGTCGTCGTATACCTGGGGGTGCAGACGCTGCAGGAGCAGGCCCAGTCGCGCATCTTGGGCATCAAGGTCCAGAAGCTGGTGGAAACCTCCAGCGCGATGTGGCGACCCGAGAACCAGGACTTTCTGCACCTGCTGCAGACCAACGCCGTCAAGCGCCAGGGCTCGCGGCTGCAGCTGCTGCCCCCCGACGGCTCGGCGTTCTACCTCGATCCCCACGACGAAGCACACACGCTGTCGCCGCAGGTGCGTTCACGCAGCTTCGAGCTGCGGTCGGCTGACGGACAGCGGTCGCTGCGGGGCCGCTTCGATGTCGATATCGCAGAGGACGAGCAGCGACAGCAGACCCTGGCGCGCCTGCTGGCCCTGGCCACCGCGGCCGGGGCGCTGGTGAGCGCAGGACTCGGATTCGCCGTAGTGCGGCATGGCCTGCGCCCGCTGAGCCAACTGGCCCGGCAGACCCAGGCGATGTCTGCAGGCCGGCGACTCGCGCATCTGCAACTGTCGGCGCGCAGTGCCGAGCTGGCGCCGCTGGTAGACCAGTTCAACGAACTCATCGACCGGCTCGAAGCGGGCCGCGCGCAACTGGAGGCTTTCAATGCCGACGTGGCGCATGAGCTGAGAACGCCGCTCACCGCGCTCATCGGCAAGACCGAGCTGGCGCTGTCGCGACCGCGTGCGGCGCCCGAGTTGGCGCGAACGCTGGCGTCCAACCTGGAAGATCTGGGGCGCATGGCCTCGGTGGTGAACGATATGTTGTTCCTGGCGCGCGCCGACGGAGGGCTGCGCGCGCGTGTGGATGCGCCACGCAATCTGGGTCCGCTCATCACCGAACTGTTCGAGTACCACGAGGCCGACGCCGCTGAGCGGGGCCTGCGGCTAGCCCTGGAAGGCGAGCTCATTCTGCCGGTGGACGAACGGTTGGTGCAGCGCGGCGTCTCCAACCTGCTCAGCAACGCGTGCCGCTATGCCGCGCCAGGCAGCACCGTCCGCGTGAAGCTGGCTGCGGGCGGTGCGGACGGCCCCGGCGTGTCAGTGGCCAACGAAGGGCCACCGATTCCCGAGGCCGCATTGCCTCGCCTGTTCGACCGCTTCTATCGCGGCGACTCGGCCCGGCACCGCGAGGGCATGCACGCGGGCCTGGGACTGTCCATCGTGGCGGCCATCGCCCGCATGCACGGCGGCGATGTCTGGGCGCGCTCGGCGGCCGACGGCACCGAGGTCGGCATGCGGTTCGGGACGGCGCCGGTCGGCTGACGACCTCTCCGCATCTGCGCGCGTGCCCGCGCTGCGTGCCGTCGTCGCAACCGTCCCGGGCGCACGGTCTCAGCCATCCCCCCCCCACCCCCGCCGCTGATCCGTTGCATCACCGGGTCGCGCCGCGGGAAGGCGCGGGTCGACAGGGCATGGCTTTAGCATGCGCCCATGCACGGCACCCTGTTTCCCTCCCGATCGCCTTCCCGGCATGCAGCCCATCGACTCGGCCCCGCGCCGTGGCCGAGAGGCCCCCGCCTCGCTGCCACCCTGCTTCTGGCCCTGCTCGCCGGCTGCGCGCATGCGCCCCCGGAGCCTGCCGCCCCCACCCCCCTGGCTCGCCCAGGTGCAAGCCCTGCTGCCCGCCGATGTGCTGCTGATCGGCGAGCAGCACGATGCCCCCGAACACCAGGCGCTGGAGCGCGAGGCCGTGCAGTGGCTGGCCGCGCGCGGGCAACTGGCGGCGCTGGTGATGGAGATGGCCGACAGCGGGCGAGCCACCGACGGCCTGCCCCGCGATGCGGACGAGGCCCAGGTGCAGCAGGCGCTCGGCTGGAACGCGGCGGCCTGGCCGTG
>NZ_BAAJYR010000120.1:0-10480 GCF_057546605.1 Acidovorax sp. KPB24-03
CGCCGAGGTGGCGGCCAGGCGCAGGGGCCGGGCTTCGCCGCGCGCGATCTCGGCGGCGCGATCGCGGATCTGCCGCAGGCCGCCGAGTGCGCGCTCCACGTCCTCGTACAGCAAAAAGCCCTGCTCGGTCGGCGTGACGCGCGGGCCGCCGCGGGCGAAGAGCGCGTAGCCGATCTCGGCCTCCAGTTCCTGCAGCGAGCGGCTGACGGAGGGCTGCGAGCGGTCCAGCAGGCGCGCGGCCGCGGTCACGCTGCCGGTGGACATCACCGCGGCGAAGGCTTCGAGCTGGCGCAATTCCATGGGCTTGATTTCATGCGTTTTGTGAAATCATGAGGCCCTTGCATGCGAATTACAAATACTTTGACCACATATGCAAATGCCGAAGGGGCGCAAGCGGGGGCTTGACGCTCGCCTTCGGCAACGCCCGGCCGTGCGACCGGCCGGGATCTACGCGGGGGTGGGGATAGCCTGGGCCTGCCAATTCAGGATTTCAGGGCTTCGCTCACCGACGCCGCCAGAGGCGTCGTGGGCCGGCCGATCAGCGCACTGAGCTGGCGACCGCTGTCGAACAACGCACCCTTGGCAGCGCTGGCGTCGCTTTGCGCGAGCATCTCGGCCACAGGCGCAGGCAGCCCCACCTGCACCAGCAGGTCGCGGTAGGCGGCTTCGGGCATGTCCTGATAAGCCAGCGGCTTGCCGGCCTGGCGTGACACTTCCTGCGCCAGCTCGGCCCGGGTGTAGGCATCGTCGCCCGCGAGTTCATAGACTTTGCCGGCATGGCTGTCCTTCGCGGCCAGCACGGCGGCAGCCGCGGCGGCGTAGTCCTCCCGCGACGCCGAAGCGAACCGGCCTTCGCCCGAGCTGCCCACCAGCACGCCGCGGCCGAGCGCATCGGCAATGCCCATCAGATTGTTCTCGGTGTACCAGCTGTTGCGCAGCAGCACGAAGGGCACACCCGACTCCTGGAGCAGCACCTCGGTCGCCAGATGCTCTTTCGCCAAGCCCAGCGGAGACACGTCGGCATGCAGCACGCTCGTGTAGGCGATCAGTTGCACCTTTGCCCGGGCTGCCGCGCTGATGACATTGCCATGCTGCGCGACCCGGCTGCCAACCTCGCTGGAAGAAATCAACAGCACGCGGTCGATGCCCTGCAGCGCGGCATCCCACGAGGCCGCATCGCCGTAGTCCGCTTGGCGCAGCTCGATGCCTGCGGGCAGCACGGCCGCGCTTTTCTCCACGTTGCGCACCGAGGCCACGATCTGCGAGGCCGGCACCCGCGTGAGAAGCTGCTGGATGACGAGGCGGCCGAGCTGGCCATTGGCACCGGTGACGAGCAGGCGGGGGGAAGAAGTGGACATGCAAAGATCCTCTGGGTATGGATTGGAGAGGAGGTCTATATTAGGAACCGCCCCAACTTCCACAAGAAGGCAGCTTTTCATGCCCTGGTTACCTGACGCTCACCCCCCTGCCCCGGCCGCCCCCGAGGCCCTCGAAGCCCTGGCCGCCACCCAGGCCTGGATGCGCGAGCGGCCCGACGGGCTGGACCTCGGCCAGTGCCCGGTGCGCGACGTGCTGGACCACATCGGCGACAAATGGACCACGCTGATCCTGCTGACGCTCGCCCCGGCCCCCTTGCGCTTCGGCGCACTGCAACGGGCCGTGCCCGACATCTCCAAGCGCATGCTGGCCCAGACCCTGCGGTCCCTGGAGCGCGACGGCCTGCTGACCCGGCACGTCTTTCCGACCAAGCCACCCAGTGTGGAGTACCGGCTGTCGGCTTGGGGCAGTCGGTGCTGGCGCCGTTGTCGCAGTTGCTGCAGTGGGCGGAAATGAACCATCGGAGCATCCGCAGTGCGCGGGAACGGTTCGATGGCGCGGCGGTGCAACGGCCGGCAGAGGCGGTAGCGCCCGCCGCCATGGGGTGACTGGACGGCGGCTTTCGTGGCCGCCGGGCTCCGGGGCCATGGGGCACGAGGGAAGCATGAATCACCACCATCCCTTGCCCGCCAGCGGGCCGAAAAAGCAAAAGGGGCTGCGTTTGCACGCAGCCCCTTTTTTGTTTGGTGGCGCTTCACGGATTCGAACCGCGGACCTGTGGATTATGATTCCATCGCTCTAACCGACTGAGCTAAAGCGCCTAAGCCCTCAATTATAGCGCGACTTTTTTGGCGTTCAACACTTTTCTTGTCGCCTCTTCCAACGCGGCCGGCGATCGCCTCGGGCCTGCACGTAAAATCGCGCCCCCAGCCCCTGGATGTAAACCATGAACCGCTGCCCCACTGCTCGTTTTTCCTTTCTCTTCACGCCGTTGCTGGCCAGCGCCCTGCTCTGCGGCGCGGTCCTGCCCGCCGCGGCCCAGGTGGTCGCCCCCCTGGGCGGCGTGCGCACCTTTCCTGAAAATGCCCTGCGCGGTACGCTGGCCATCAACAGCACCGTCGATGCGCAACTGGATGGCAAGGCCATCCGCATGGCCCCCGGCATGCGCCTGCTCAGCCCACAGAACACGCTGGTCATGGCCCACTCGGTGATCGGGCAGAAGTTCACGGTGAACTATGTCGTCGAGGCCAGCACCGGCATGCTGCTGACCGCCTGGATCCTCAGCAAGGATGAAGCGGCCCAGCCGCGCAAGGGTGCGACGTCGACGGACCGCAATTTCATCTTCGAATCCGAGATTCCCAAGCGATAAATAGGCCCTGGCGCCGCCAGCGCTGCGGCCGCTGGGTGCGCCATCCCTTTCCAGCCGCACGACCGGCCCCGCCCGCCATTGGCCGCGGGCAGCGCTACCGACACCAGAGATTCCCCATGAGCAAAAAAGTCTTCATCAAAACCTTCGGCTGCCAGATGAACGAGTACGACTCGGACAAGATGGCCGACGTGCTGCATGCCGCCCAGGGCTACGAGCCCACGCAGAACGTGGACGAGGCGGACCTGATCCTCTTCAACACCTGCTCGGTGCGCGAGAAGGCGCAGGAGAAGGTCTTCAGCGACCTCGGGCGCATCAAGCACCTGAAAGAGCGGGGCGTGAAGATCGGTGTAGGCGGCTGCGTGGCCAGCCAGGAAGGCGCCGAGATCATCAAGCGCGCCCCATACGTGGACGTGGTGTTCGGCCCGCAGACGCTGCACCGCCTGCCCGAGCTGCTGGCCCAGTGCGAGGTGCAGCGCCGCCCGCAGGTGGACATCAGCTTTCCCGAGATCGAGAAGTTCGACCACCTGCCCCCCGCGCGCGTGGAAGGCGCCAGCGCCTTCGTCTCCATCATGGAAGGCTGCAGCAAATACTGCAGCTACTGCGTGGTGCCCTACACCCGCGGCGAGGAGGTGAGCCGGCCGTTCGACGACGTGCTGGTCGAGGTCGCGGGGCTCGCCGACCAGGGCGTGAAAGAGATCACACTGCTGGGCCAGAACGTGAACGCCTACCTGGGCAAGATGGGCGACACGGCGGAAATCGCCGACTTCGCGCTGCTGCTGGAATACGTGGCCGACATTCCAGGCATCGAGCGCATCCGCTACACCACCAGCCACCCCAACGAATTCACGCCGCGCCTGATCGAGGCCTATGCGCGCATCCCCAAGCTGGCCAGCCACCTGCACCTGCCGGTCCAGCACGGCGCCGACCGCATCCTCATGGCCATGAAGCGGGGCTACACCGCCATGGAATACAAGAGCACCGTGCGCAAGCTGCGCGCGATCCGGCCGGACCTGGCGATGAGCAGCGACTTCATCGTGGGATTCCCAGGCGAGACCGAGGAGGACTTCCGCAAGATGATGAAGCTCATCGACGACGTGCACTTCGACAACAGCTTCAGCTTCATCTTCAGCCCGCGCCCGGGCACGCCGGCCGCCAGCCTGCACGACGACACGCCGCACGAGGTGAAGCTGCGCCGCCTGCAGGAACTGCAGGCCGTGATCAACGGCAACATCAAGTCGATCAGCGAAAGCCGCGTGGGCACGGTGCAGCGCATCCTGGTCGAAGGCGCCTCCAAGCGCGACGCCAGCGAGCTGATGGGCCGCACCGAATGCAACCGCGTCGTCAACTTCGTCGGCCAGCCCCGGCTGGTCGGGCAGATGGTGGACGTGGCCATCACCGAGGCCAAGGCCTACACCCTGCGCGGCGAGGTGGTGGTGCGCGAACCGGCGCTGGCGCACTGAGCCGCATGGGCATGGCATTCGCGATGCGCTTCCTGCGCCGGCAGCAAGGGGTGGCTGCGCTCGGTGGCCTGTCGTTCCAGCAGATGATGCTGCTGGCTTTCCTGCTGATCGCCGGGCTGCTCGGCGCCAGTTCGCTGCGGGCGATCTTCACGCTGGAGCAACTGATGGGCCAAAGCCGCAACGGCGCGGCCGAGGCGATCCAGCTCAACGCCTCGGCGCAGAGCCTGAACGGGCGCAGCCAGACGCTGGAGCGCGCAGCGCGCCAGTCGCTGGTGCTGGCCGACAAGTCGCTGCGGCGGCGGTTCGACGAGGTCTCGCGCGAGGCCCGCGACATCCTGCAGCGACTGGAGGCCAAGGGCCTGCCGCCGGACCTGCCCAACCAGTGGCGCAAGCACCTGGGCGAGGTCACGTCGCTGCTGGACGGCCCCGCGGCGCTGTCGCTGGAAAACGAGCGGGTGGTGGCGGCGCTGTTCCTCGAACTGGACGCGCTCAACGGCACCATCGCCCAGACCGTGCAGGACATGAATGCGCAGCGCAGCACCGAACTGCTGGAAAAGATCGAGGCCAGCCGGCGCGAGGTGACGCACCAGGTGGTGGGCGTGATCGTGCTGGCGCTCGCCCTGGCGCTGGCCTTCGGCATCTGGCTGGCCCGGCCGTTCAAGCGCATGGAGCACGCCATCCGCCTGCTGGGCGAGAACGACCTGTCGCAGGCGGTGGACCTCTCCGGCCCGGTGGACATCCGCCGCGTGGGCCAGCAACTGGAATGGCTGCGCATGCGGCTGCTGGAGCTGGATGCCGACAAGGCCCGCTTCCTGCGTCACGTCTCCCATGAACTCAAGACGCCGCTGGCCTCGATGCGCGAAGGCGTGGCGCTGCTGCAGGACGGCGTGACGGGCGAGCTGACCGAAGGCCAGCGCGAGGTGGTGGACATCCTGCACCAGAACACCCTGGTGCTGCAGGGCGAGATCGAGGCGCTGCTGCGCTTCAACGCGGCGGCGTTCGAAGCGCGCCAGTTGCGCCGCGCGGAGACCGACCTGCTCGCGCTCATCGAAAGCCAGGTGGAGGCCCAGCGCCTGCACTGGCAGGCCAAGAAGCTCGACGTGGTGGTGGAGGGCGCGCCGGTGGCGCTGCAGATCGACGCGGAGAAGATCGCCCCGGCGGTCAGCAACCTGCTGTCGAACGCCATCCGGTTTTCGCCGCGCGGCGGAACGATTCGGATCACCTTGTCACGTTTTCCCGACCGGATTCGCATCGATTTCGCGGATGACGGCCCCGGAGTGCATGAGAATGACCGCTCCCGCATCTTCGAACCGTTTTATCGGGGTGTGCGCCAACCCGAGGACGCCGCACGCGGCACGGGCATCGGCCTGTCCATCGTCCAGGAATACGTGAGCGCCCACGGCGGCCACGTCACCCTTGTGGAAGACGGCGAACGCACCCCCTTCCGCATTGAATTGCCCCATGTCTCCTGATTTCCCGTCGCACTCCGTCCCGCGAGTGGTCTTCGGTGCGCGCAGCGCCGGGCCGGCCGGCCTGCTGCTGGTGGCCCTGCTGAGCACGGGCTGCGCCAATCCACCGCCGGCGCCGCCTCCTCCGCCCCCGCCCGTGGAAGTGCCTGCACCCACCGCCCCGCCGCCGAAGGAAGAGCCCGACGAGCCCCCCGCACCGGTGTCCGAACCCGCCAGCAAGGACAACGGCAGCCAGCGCCCTTCCGTTCCGCGGCAGATGCTGCAGTACGCGGACAAGGTGCGCAGCATGGGCACGGCGGAGCTTGCCGCCGAGATCACGCAGTTGTCCAATGCGCAGCAGCAGTCGCCCGAAAAGCCGCTGCAGCTGGCCATCGTGCTCATGCACACGCGCCAGCCGCCCGACACGGCCCGGGCCCTCGGGTTGGTGCAACGCGTGATGGCCGATACCACGGCGCCCGCACCGGCCTTGCACCCGCTGGCCCGCCTGCTGGAAGGACGGCTGCTGCAGCAGCGCCGGCTGGAAGACCAGCTGGACCGGCAGAACCAGCAACTGCGCGATGCCCAGCGGCGGATCGACCAGCTGAACGACCGGCTGGAGGCCATGCGCGCCATCGAGCGCAGCCTGAACGCCCGGCCCGGCGGCGTCAACGACCCCGCCAAGGGCGCGCAGCCCCCTCCCGCCGCAGAACCCCAACGCTGACCGCCAACCGATCGCCACCATGAAAGCTTCCTCCGGACACCGCCAACGCATCCTTGTGGTGGACGACGACGCCGACATGCTGCGGCTGCTGTCCCTGCGCCTGCAGGGCGCGGGATACGAGGTCACGGCGGTGACGTCCGCCGAGGCCGCGCTCGCGCAGCTGGACATCGACCGTCCCCAGCTCGTGCTGAGCGACGTCCGGCTGCCGGGGCGCGACGGCCTGGCGCTGTTCGACGAGGTGCGCTCGCGCCACCCCTCGCTGCCGGTCATCCTGCTGACCGCGCACGGCACGATCCCCGACGCAGTGGAGGCCACGGCACGCGGCGTCTTCACCTACCTCACCAAGCCCTACGACGCCAAGGACCTGCTGGACAAGATCGCCCAGGCCCTGGCGTTCAGCACGCCCACGGCGCAGGCCACCCGCGCCGACGACGCCTGGCGCGCCGAGATCATCAGCCGCTCCAACCGCATGGCGGACCTGCTGGCCGAGGCCCACATGGTGGCGCAGTCCGATGCCAGCGTGCTGCTGCTGGGCGACAGCGGCACCGGCAAGGAACTGCTGGCACGCGCCATCCACCGCGCCAGTCCGCGCGCCAACCGGCCCTTCGTGGCGGTCAACTGCGGCGCCATTCCCGAAGCGCTGCTCGAATCCGAGCTGTTCGGCCACATGAAGGGTGCATTCACCGACGCGGTGACCAACCACAAGGGCCTGTTCCAGGCGGCGGATGGCGGCACGCTGCTGCTCGACGAAATCGGAGATATGCCGCCTGCCCTGCAGGTCAAGCTGCTGCGCGTGCTGCAGGAGCGTGCCGTGCGCCCGGTGGGCGCGAGCCAGGCGACGCCGGTGAACGTGCGCATCATCTCGGCCACCCACCGGGACCTGGAGACGGCCATGGCCGCCGCCCAGTTCCGGGAAGACCTCTACTACCGCCTGAACGTCGTCACGCTGACCCTGCCCACGCTGGGCGACCGGCGCGAGGACATCGCGCTGCTGGCCAACCACTTCCTGGACAACCTGGCCCGCAAGTACGACAAGCGCCTGTCCGGCTTCTCGCCGGAGGCCTTGAAGGCGCTGACCACGGCCGCCTGGCCCGGCAACGTGCGACAGCTCTTCAACGTGGTGGAACAGGTCTGCGCCCTGTCCACCACGCCCCTGGTGTCGCTGGGCCTCGTACAGCGCGCCCTGCGCACGCCCTCGGCCCAGGTGCTCAGCTTCGCAGAGGCCCGCCAGCGGTTCGAACGGGAGTATCTGGTGGACCTGCTCAAGATGACGGACGGCAACGTGGCCGACGCCGCCCGCCTGGCGCAGCGCAACCGCACCGAGTTCTACCGGCTGCTGCAAAAGCACGCGCTGACCCCCGGCAATTTCAAGGCCGATGCGGGTGCGGCAGACGATGTCGCCGATGAGCGACAGGACTAAGTTGTTGATTTAAAAGGAAATTTGGTTTCCAACCGAGGGATGGGTCGCTGAATCCCGACAGATTCGGCCGTTTTCAGGTGGTTTTGCTGCGCCGCACAACCACTTACAGGCCAAAAACGTCGCAAGTCTTTGATTTAAAAAGACTTTTAGAAGCTGGCACAGGGTTTGCCCTATAGACCGGCATGACGCAAGAAATTTCCTCCTCCACCGCCCGCCCGGCGCACCGCGCTGATGCGAACCGGACACCTGCAGCAGCAGTGGCTGCAGGACAGCCACCGGCACAGGCGGCCCGGGGCGAAACCTCTGCGCGTCCGGCCCCGTCCTCGGCCTTCGGCGCGTTTGTCGCCGAAAGCCGGACGGCCGCTTCTTTCCCAACGACAACCCAACTTCGCAGTGAGGGAACCATGGACCCACATCAATCTTCCCGTGCAGGACGTGTCGGCGCTGTTGCGCACGCCCCCGCCGTGGTGGCGCGGCGCGGCGCCACGTACCCCCGGCCGGTGGCCTCTGACCGCAGCACGCTGCGCGAAGAACGCCACCCCAACTCGCTCACCGCACCGCCGGTGCACCGCGGCTCCATGGCGCCCCTGCCATGGCGCGGCTTCTGGAACAGCATCGGCACCGCCTTGCTCATGCGCCTGAACGGCCAGCGCAACCGCCCCGCGGAAGGCTCCGAAATCACCGAAACCTGGCAACAGGCCGCCCAGCAGCGCCGCTTGGTGTTCATGCTGCTGACCGTGGCCAGCAGCGCGCTCGCCACCACGCTGTTCGCAGGCGTGCAGCCCAGCTACGACAGCGCCTGGCTCGAATACGGCCAACTCGCCCTGTTCGCCCTGCTCTCCACCTGGGTCGTCACCGGCTTCCTGACCGGCGTGATGGGCTTCTGGGTCATGCTGCGGGGCGACGCGCACGCGCTGTCCGCCGCCAGCGTGCGCAACAACCCGTTGAACGCCGATGCACGCACGGCGATCATCATGCCGATCTGCAACGAGGACGTCTCCACCGTGTTCGCCGGCCTGCGCGCCACCTGCGAATCCGTGGCTGCCACGGGGCATGCCAAGACTTTTGACGTGTTCGTGCTGTCCGACAGCTACGACCCCCAAATCGCCGCCGCCGAGCGCGCCGCGTGGGAAGACCTGCGCGCCGCCCTGGCCGCCAACGGCAACCAGCCGCAGGTCGAGGTGTACTACCGCCTGCGCACCCGCCGCAGCCACCGCAAGGCCGGCAACGTGGCCGACTTCTGCCGCCGCTGGGGCAAGGACTACCGCTACATGGTCGTGCTCGACGCCGACAGCGTGATGAGCGGCGATTGCATCGTCTCCATGGCCAAGCTGATGGAAGCGCATCCCCGCGCCGGCATCATCCAGACCGCCACCCAGGCCATCGGCCACGTCACCCTGCACGCCCGTGCACAGCAGTTCGCCTCCCGCGTGACGGGCCGCCTGTTCACGCTGGGCATGCAGTTCTGGCAACTGGGCGAGTCCCACTACTGGGGCCACAACGCGATCATCCGCGTACAGCCCTTCATGGAACACTGCGCGCTGGCCCCGATCAAGGGCACCGGCGGCATGAGCGGCGGCATCATGTCGCACGACTTCGTGGAAGCGGCCCTGATGCGCCGTGCCGGCTACCATGTGTGGCTGGTGTCCGACCTGGTCGGCAGCTACGAGCAACAACCGCCGGACCTGCTGTCCGAGCTGCAGCGTGACCGCCGCTGGTGCCAGGGCAACCTGCAGAACGCCCGCCTGATGGCCGAGCCCGGCATCCACCCCGTGCACCGCGCCATGTTCGTCACCGGCGCGATGGC
This sequence comes from Acidovorax sp. KPB24-03, assembly GCF_057546605.1. NCBI lineage: Bacteria > Pseudomonadati > Pseudomonadota > Betaproteobacteria > Burkholderiales > Comamonadaceae > Acidovorax > Acidovorax sp. KPB24-03. The sequence goes on from NZ_BAAJYR010000120.1 coordinate 9,543, forward strand.
CTACCTGTCGGCGCCCCTGTGGCTGGCCTTCATCACCTTCGGCACGGCCCTGTGGCTGGCCGGCGCCCGCCTGGTGTCCGACTGGAACATCCTGCCCAGCGAACTGATGGCGCTGTGGGCCTGGACGCTGTGCATGCTGTTCCTGCCCCGCGCCCTGGGCGTGGCAGCGATCTTCATGAAGGGCGAGCAAAAGCAGTACGGCGGCAGCGCCAGCCTGATCAAGAGCGCCGGTCTGGAAAGCGTGCTGGCCATCCTGCAGGCCCCGATCCGCATGCTGGCCCATTCGCTGTTCGTGATCATCGCCCTCACCGGCCTGAAGCTGGAATGGAAATCGCCTCCCCGCGAAGCCAATGCCGTGCCCTGGAGCGACGCGGTTCGCCAGCTGGCCCCGATGACCGGCGTGATCGCCCTGCTGGGCCTGGGCGTGGCGCTGATCGACCCGAGCGCGCTGATCTGGCTCATGCCCGTCGGCCTGCCGCTGGCCCTGTCCATCCCGCTGGTGGTGGTTTCCAGCCAGATCGCCCTGGGCCGTGCCGTGCGGGCCCAGCGCCTGCTGCTGATCCCCGAAGAGGCATGGTCTCCGCCCGTCCTGCGCCGCGCATGGATGCATGCCACCCAGCTGAAGAACCGCCCCCTGCGTTCCGCAGCCCCGGTGCTGAAGGCGGCCTGAACGGCATCCACCTGCCAACGCGCGCCACCCACCGCGGCGCTTCAATGAAAAAGCCGACCCTCGGGTCGGCTTTTTCTATGGGAAGGTGAATGGTGACCGGGCCGGTGCGAGCGCGTGGCGATCGGCCAAGCTCGGAGATCGGGTTCCATCCACCAAGCGCAGGCGCCGACAGATCAAAGTCTTTTCGGGCTCCAGCGCATGATTCACTAGGGCATATCGCTACATTTTTTATAGCAAAACACCGCCGTCCGTGCCTACAGATCCATCA
>NZ_BAAJYR010000121.1:0-10455 GCF_057546605.1 Acidovorax sp. KPB24-03
CCCAGCATGGCCAGCCGCTCGGGCAGCGTGCCGGCGACGATCAGCTCGCCCACCGTCACCCGCGGCCCATGCACCCGGGCGGCGTCCACCAGGGTCTTGATGGTGCCCACGATCAACGCGTCATTCGGGAACGCGGTGGCGGGCACGGGAATCCCGAGCGCCTCCATGTTCTTCCGCCAATAGTCCAGCCACCGGGGTTCATTCTCTGCACCTGCCGACACGGTTCGACCTCCGCCTGAGTGCTTGTTTTGACAGGGCGCAAGTCTAGACAAAATCGAAGGATTTTGCCGATGAATTACGTAATTTTCGGTCGAATCGGTGGCGCGCGACCGCAGGCCACCGGGGCGCCGCCGGCTCAGTCCGGCTTCAGGAAACGCGTGAACGTCTTGCGGAATTTCTCCACCTTGGGGCCCACCACGAAGGCGCAGTAGCCCTGGCCGGGATGGTTCAGAAAGTAGTCCTGGTGGTAATCCTCGGCCGGCCAGTAGCCTTTGAGCGGCACCACCTCGGTCACGATCGGGGCGCCGAAGAGCTTGTCCTGCGACATCTGCCGCACCATCGCCTCGGCTTCGGCCTGGTGCTCGGGGTTTTCGGTGTAGATGCCGCTGCGGTACTGCGTGCCCACGTCGTTGCCCTGGCGGTTCAGCGTGGTGGGGTCGTGCGTGGCGAAGAAGATCTCCAGCAGGTCGCGCAGCGCGATCACCGCGGGGTCGAAGGTCAGCCGCACCACCTCGGCATGGCCGGTGGTGCCGGTGCAGACGTCCTCGTACGTGGGGTTGGGCGCGCGGCCGTTGGCGTAGCCGCTCTCCACGTCGGTCACGCCGCGAACGCGGTCGAACACGGCTTCGGTGCACCAGAAGCAGCCGCCGCCCAGGGTGATGGTTTGCAGTGTCATGGGATGGTCTTACAGGCAAGAAGTGGCGATCGGGCCATTATGGAAGTCCTGCCGCGTTGACGCTGCTCTGCGGGATTGCTACATTACTAACCAGTCAGTCATTAATTATGAATTCGTCTCCCTCCCCCGCCCCCCCGCCGTCCACCGAGGCCTCCAAGCGCGAGCGCCGCAAGGAGGCACGGCCGGGCGAACTGCTGGACGCCGCGCTGGAACTCTTCGTCGAGAAGGGCTACGCCGCCACCAAGGTGGACGAGGTCGCGGCCCGCGCCGGGGTGTCCAAGGGCACGCTGTTCCTGTACTTCCCGAGCAAGGAAGACCTTTTCAAGGAAGTCGTGCGCCAGAGCATCGGCCGCCATTTCCCCGAGTGGGACCTGGAGATCGACCAGTACCCCCACAGCACCGCCGAACTGCTGCGCTACGCCTACCAGCTGTGGTGGGAACGCATCGGCGCCACACCCGCCTCCGGCATCACCAAGCTGATGCTCGGCGAATCCAACAACTTTCCCGACATCGTGGCGTTCTACCGCAGCGAAGTGGTCGAGCCCGGCCAGCGGCTCATCGGCCGCATACTGCAGCGCGGCGTGGACCGGGGCGAGTTCCGCGTGCCCGACATGGATTGCGGCATCCACATCGTGCTGGCGCCGCTCATCTTCATGACGATGTGGAAGCACTCCACGGCCTGCATGCCCGACCTGGAGCGGCTCTCTCCCGAGCGCTTCATCGCCGCGCAGGTGGACAACCTCCTGTGCGGGCTCTCCGTGCCGATGGCCGCGCCGCCCGCGGCCCCTAAAATCGAGGGTTGACCCGATCCACGATCCCGCCCGGAGTAACCCCATGAACATGCCCCTGAACACGTCCGCCAACATCAGCGATCCCATCCTGCAGGCCCGCTACAACATGATCGAGCAGCAGATCCGCCCGTGGAACGTGCTGGACACCGACGTGCTGGACCTGCTGTCCGTGGTGCGCCGCGAGGAATTCGTGCCGCCCGCCTACCGCAGCATGGCGTTCATGGACATGGAGATCCCCCTCAATGCCTCCAATGAGCTGGCCCAGCGCCTGGGCCAGTGCATGCTGGCCCCGCGCGTGGAAGCCCGCCTGCTGCAGGACCTGCAGGTCAAGCCGACCGACCGGGTGCTGGAGATCGGCGCCGGCTCGGGCTACATGGCGGCCCTGCTGGCCCACCGGGCCGCGCAGGTGCTGGCGCTGGAGATCGAGCCCGACCTGGTCGAATTCGCCCGTGAGAACCTGCGCAGCGCCGGCGTGCTGAACGCCGAAGTGCGCCAGGCCGACGGTGCCCAGGGCGCGGCGGCGCAAGGCCCCTTCGACGTGATCGTGCTCAGCGGCTCGGTGAGCGAGGTGCCGCAGGCCCTGCTGTCCCAATTGAGCGAAGGCGGCCGGCTCGCCGCCGTCGTCGGCCAGGAGCCGATGATGCGCGCCACCATCGTCCGCCGCACCGGCGACCGTTTCGAGACCACGCAGCCGTGGGACACCATCGCCCCGCGCCTGCTGCACTTCCCCGAGCCATCGCGCTTCACCTTCTGATCCCTTTTCGTCTTTCTCAGGAATCCGCATGATCGACCACGTCCGCCCCGCCCAGCTCACCGAGTGGCTCGCCGCCACCCCCGTCGGTGCCCGCCCGCTGGTGCTGGACGTGCGCGAGCCGTGGGAGCTGCAGACCGCGAGCGTCGCCGCCGAGGACGGGTTCGATGTGGCCGCCATCCCGATGGGCGAGCTGCCCACGCGCCTGGCCGAACTGGACCGCGATCGCCCCACCGCCTGCCTGTGCCACCACGGCGTGCGCAGCCTGCGCGTGGCGAACTACCTCGACCAGCAGGGCTTCGACCGCGTGGCCAACATCAGCGGCGGCATCGATGCCTGGTCGCACGAGCGCGACGCGGCGGTCCCCCGGTACTGATCGATCCCCGTGGCTGCGGCATCGGGCCCGGCAGCGTGGGGCGCCACGCCTTCCTTTTCCTGAAAGACGTTCATGACGACCTTGCTTCGGTGCATTCCCTTGTCCCTGGCCGTGGCCGCTGCGCTCGCCAGTTTCGGCGCGCAGGCCCAGAGCCTGTCCCAACTGGTGGAGATGGCGCGCGGCTATGACGCGCCCTTCCAGGCCGCCAAGGCGCAGTACGACGCCGCCGGCAGCCGCGCTGAGCAGGCCCGGGCCGGGCTGCTGCCCAGCGCCGGCCTCTCCGCCGGGGCCAACTACGCCAAGACGGAAGTCAACCGCCCGCCGGTGGACCTGAGCGCCCCCAGCCAGAGCGTGGGCCTGACCGCCTCGCAGCCGCTGTTCCGCCCGGCCAATCGCATCACCTTCGAGCAGGGCCAGCGCGGCATCGACATCGCACAGGCCCAGCTCGAAGGCGTGGCCCAGGACCTCATCGTGCGGGTCAGCCAGGCGTATTTCGACGTGCTGGCCGCGCGCGACACCCTCACCTTCGTGCAGGCCCAGAAAACCGCCGTGGCCGAGCAACTGGCATCGGCCAAGCGCAACTTCGAGGTGGGCACCTCCACCGTGACCGATTCGCGCGAGGCGCAGGCGCGCTTCGATCTGGTCGTCGCCCAGGAGATCGCCGCCGACAACGACCTGCGTGTGAAGCAGCTGGCGCTCGATCAGGTGGTGGGCCGCCCCGGCGTGGCGCCGCAACCGCTGGCCCAGCCCGTGCGGTTGCCCGAGGTCGCCCCTGCCGACGTGGGCACCTGGGTGCGCTCGGCCGAAGAGCTGCAGCCGCAGGTGCGCCAGGCCGCCATCGCGCTCGACGTGGCCCGCCTGGAGACGAAGAAGGCCGAAACCGGCCACCTGCCCACCGTGGACCTGCAGGCCGGCTACAGCGTCTCGCGCACCCCCAAGGGAACGCCGACGATTCCCAACGTCAACTCCCGCACCAACAACACCACCGTGGGCGTGCAGCTCACGCTGCCGCTGTTCGCAGGCTTTGCCGTGCAGAACCGCGTGAAGGAAACCCTGTCGCTCGAAGACAAGGCGCTGGCCGACCTGGACAATACCCGCCGCACCGTGGCGCAGGCCACGCGCGCCGCGTTCTACGGCGTGCAGTCCGGCCAGGGCCAGGTACGCGCCCTGGAGGCGGCCGAGGCCTCCAGCCAGAGCGCGCTGGAGGCCAACCAGCTGGGCTACCAGGTCGGCGTGCGCATCAACATCGACGTGCTCAACTCCCAAAGCCAGCTCTACCAGACCAAGCGTGACCTCGCCCAGGCCCGCTACAACGTGCTGCTGGGCACGCTCAAGCTGCGCCAGGCGGCGGGCACGCTATCGCAGGACGATCTGCTGGCCATCGATGCGCTGACGGTGCGCTGAGGGCTGCCGGCCCTTGGCCCGTCCACCGTCTGCATCCTGCGATTGCGACTGTTGAAAGGCAGCTGCCGAGCCTGGGACACTGGCGTTTGAAGGCATCAGCGGTGCCGCGCCCACCATTGAGAAAATATGACTTTTCTGCTTCGACCCAACGCCGCGTGCTGTGGCACCGGCCGCGCTGCGCATCAAGAACGTGCCTGGCGGAACGTACCATGGGTGCATCCCCGGCGTTTGAAAGGTCTGCATCTGCGTTCACCGGGCGATCAGCTGTCCGGCACACCACGGACACCTTGGTGCGTGCCGAATGAATCCCGTGGCTGAGCCGCTCCCCGTCGCACACCGCTGGTGGCTGGGCGCGTTGCTGGCCGTGTCCCTGGCGATGCTGGCACTGTGCGCCAGCCATCCCCCACGCTGGGAGACCAATGACGACGTCGGCATGGCGATGGTGGCGCACGGCTACGGCATGGCCGCCAGCGGCTCGCCGAACCTGATTTTTTCCAATGTGGTCTGGGGCCACATCGTGCGCCTCATCCCTTCGCTGGGCGGCATCAGCGGCTATGTGGTGGCAACGTTCGCGGTTCTCGTTGCGGTCGGCACGGCTGTGCTTTACGGCCTGCGGAGCCTCGGACACGGCTGGTTGCTGGGGGGAAGCGTGGTCGTTTTCCTGCTGGTCCGGCCGTTGCTGCTCCCCCAGTTCACGGTCAACGCGGGCTTGATGGCGGTTGCCGCCGTCATCTGCTTGAACGTTTTCGCCCAGGCGAGACAGATGCCGGTGCTGTGGCTGAGCGTCGGCCTGCTGTTTCTCAGCGCCATGGTGCGCAGCCATGAATGCATGCTGGTCATGCTGGTCGCCCTGCCCCTGTTGCCCTGGCGTGCGCTGGCACGAGGCCACGCGCCACGCTGGGCTTTCGCCGTGCTCGCCCTGGCCCTGCTGGCTGCCGCATGGCTGGACTGGCAGGCCTACAGGGCGCCGGAGTGGAAGGATTTCAACGACCTGAACCTGGTGCGGGCGGCATTCACCGATTTCGGCGCCGGACAACATCTCATCACCCGTCCCGAGATCCTGGACCGGCACGGCTACACGGCCAACGACCTGGCCTTGGTAGGCAACTGGTTCTTCTCCGACCCGCGCCTTGCCGATCCCATGGCCTTGAAGGCGATGCTGGCCGATGTCGGCTTTTTGGCACTGCGCACCGACGCGCCGGCCTCGGGCTGGGAAGGGGTTCGCGCGCTGTGGCAGCCGGATCTTCGGGTCTCGCTGGCCGCAGCGTCCTTGCTCGGCTTGCTGCTGCCGAATCGCAAGGTGGCCGCGACTTGGTTGCTGTGCATCGCTGCCGTGTTCATGATGGGGCTGCTCGGCCGGCCTGGCGTCCTGCGCGTGTATGTGCCGCTGATGGCCCTGCTGACCGTCGCGCCGTTGCTCTTCAACGGTGGTAGGCGCCATCGACGGCGCCCCGTCGTCTTCGCCACGGTGATGGTGGCTGCTATGGTGGGCGCCTGGATGGCCGTCGGCTTGTGGCAAGCCTTGCAGCACAAGGACGAACAGGCGCGCAGAGAACTGGATTCGCTGCCGTCGGGATCGATTGTGGTCTGGGGCGCCGCCTTCCCGTTCGAGGCGGTCTACCCGCCGTTCAGCACTGCCGCCGTGCGTGAGCGATACCGGTTGTATTCGCTGGGTGCGTTCACCTTGGTTCCCGATACCGTCGCTCGGCAGGAGGACCAGGCCGGACGCGGTTTCGTCAGCCTGCTGCAGCGCGAGGAAGGGGTGGCCATCTTTGCCTCCGATTCGCATCTAAGCTGGCTGGACGTGTACTGCAGCCAGCGTCTGCACGGGGTGCCGGAGCAATTGCAGACATGGCGGGCAGGCAGCCAGTTGGCCAGCCGCCGCCGGTGTACCACAGTGCCATGACCGGGGCCATCCCATCCCGTATCGGGCCCACGTTGGCGCAGTGAATCTTCCGAAATGCTTTCGGCAGTGTGCTTTCAAGCCGCGCGCTTCGATCGCTGATAGATGGCATGGACCTCGTCTCGTGGCGGCAGTTCGCTGAAAAACGGGGCACGCAGCAGTTCTTCTGCACTGGCGCGCTCGTCCAGCCGCCTGTTGACCATACGGTTGAAGAACTGCACGATGTCCTCCTTGCTTTTTACCGGCAAAATCCTCAACGCATCCATGAACGGAAAGGTCTCTACCGAAGACGCGCTGCTGATGCCGACCAGGCCCATGGGGAAGTCCGGCGATTTCAGGAAATGCACGAGCAACTGGGCCACGCTGTAGACGTCGCGCTTGTGGTGGCTGGCCGAGGCACGCATTTCGACGTATCCCCAGGTGCCCATGCGCAGGGGCTCGCCCTTCTCGACCCCCAGGCCCATGTCGATCAGCCGGAACATCTTCTGGCGCTCGTCGTAGAGCACGTTGTTGTGCGAAATGTCCTGGTGCACCACCCCCTCGTCGGCGAAACGCGAGGCGCCGATGAGCACGTCGGCCACCATCTCCCAGGCCAGGGCCAGGTACTCCAGCGGCTTGATGTTCCCCTGGTTCAGCGCCTGGCGGGACAAGTCGATCACCTGGCTGACCTTGGGGCCTTCGATCTTCTCCGCCAGGATCCCGAACAGGCTGCCGATCTGGACCAGGCCATAGACCCGCATGACCTGGGCGGTGTCGCCGAGCGCCGCCGCCACCTGGTATTCCTTGTGGATCTTGGCCTTTTCCTGCCCGATGGCATCGGTCGGGTCCGCGCCCTCCCCCAGCGTGTCGTACAGCGTGCGGGAGACAGGGTTGGCAGGATCGGTGCTCAGCATGGCCTTGAACACGAAATCCCGCCCGCAATCCCTGCCATCGCGCCAGAAGTTCTCGGACAGCCGCACCGCGTAGGCCGTGCCCGCGGCGCCTGAGCCCAGTCGCCGCAGGCCCTGTGCGGCATGGGAAGTGCCGTCGCCGGAAGGCTCCAGCGCGACGGCGGTGAAGCCGTTGCCGATGTCCGCCGCGCCCGGTTTCATCGCCGCGAGTCTTTCCACCAGGTCCGGCGCGCTGCACTGCTGGCTGAGCTTGCGCACCAGGCGCGGGCTGAGCACCACGCCAGGGCTGGTCGAGCGCATCACGCTCTGGAGCCGTCTCTCCTGGCCCAGGGCCAGGGCAGCATTCCAGGAATCGGACGCCCGGTGCCGCGCCACCGGCGTGGGCGGGTCCAGGAGGGCCGTGAGGATCGAAGGCGGGCTGGAGAACGCCCTCGCGCCCGGGCTGGACCGGGGCGTCGACAACGGGCTGCCGACCCCCGGCAAGGAGCGGGGACTGAACCACCCGGCCATGCGGTCGCCCAGCGCCGGAAGCTGCGCATTGAACCGCAGTCCTTCGCTGGCCCGCTCGCCCAGTGTCCGCCGCCTCCGCTCCAGCAGGAGCGACGGGTGGCTGGCCTCAGAGGCAGGAGTGCCCAGGTTGGCGGGGGGCGGGGTCGCCTGGCTGTCGGATTCTCGGCTCTCCGCCGCACTGCGTTGGGGGTTTGCAGAGAGCGGATGAGAGATCATGGAGGGGATGCGGCAGGGGCCTTGACTACAACCCAGACAGGCCGGTGCCATCCGCGCCGGCGCGAACCGATGCGCTGCATGGCGAACGCATCTCCCGGACCCAGCGGGTGCGCCGACGGTCGGGCCCCTGCCCCCTGCTGCCGCCTCTCAGGGGTTTGACGGCTTCACCGCGCCGTCCCAGTGCTCGGTGATCTTGCCGTTCTCGATCCGGAACATGTCGAACCAGGTGGTGGTGTACTGGCGCGTCGGGTCCTTCGGCTCGGCGTACTCGCGCACGAAACTCAGGATGACCATGTCGCGTTCGGCGACGATCGAGACCAGCGGCGCCTTGATGCGATCCTCCACGGGCTTCGGCGTGGGGTTCCGTCGCTGGATGAAACCCACCATGGCCGAGCGGCCGGTGGGCACGTTCGGGTTGTGCTGGATATATGACTCGGCCACGTATTTCTCGGCCTGGGCCACTTGCCCGGCCTCGAACACCTCGCGCCAGAAGTCGTAGACCAACCGCTTGTTGGCGCGCAGTGCCGGGTCCGCGCTTGCCAGCAACGGCGCCTGGTCGGCCGCGGGCTGAACGGGCACCTGCGCCACGGCGGCCAGCGGCAGGGAGGCGGCTAGCGCCAGCAGAAGGTGGGTGAGCTGTTTTTTCATGGATCGGTTGGGGTAACGGGTTGCGAGAAGGGACGGGCCATGGGCCAATCGCAAAGCACCGGGTGCTGCCCGGGTGCTGCGATGTTCGCCGGTCCGCTCTTGCGGAACAAGCAGGGAGCCGGCGGTACCTTGCGCTTCAGTGCGCTGAAAGCGCTGATTCCCGGGTCGACGATGCGGTCACGCCGTTGGGACATTCGTTTCTGCAGCCCATGCCGGTCCTGATCGCCTGGGGCCGGCAGAACCACCAGAACGCGGGGCGGGACGGGCGGCGTGCGGGCCAGCGCGGCCCTGTCCGGCCCTGTCCGGCCCTGTGATGCGGAGAGGCACGCTGGCGCTGCCGGCGCGCCTCAAAGCTGGTGCGTCACCAGCTTGAAATCCGGATCGTCCGGGTATGCCTTCACCTCGAAGCCCAGGCGCCGCATCAGCTTGAGCATGCTGGGATTGTTGGCCAGGACCAGCCCGTCGACCTCGGACAGTCCGCGGTCGCGGGCCACGTCCATGATGCTGAGCATCAGGCGCGATCCCAGGCCGCGGCCGTTGAAGTCGTCGGCCACCACCAGCGCGAACTCGCAGCTGGACTGGTCGGGGTTGGTCACGTAGCGCGACACGCCCACGATGCGCTCGGTGCCGATGATCTCGCCGTCCTCGCCCGCGCTGCGTTCGCGGTACACCGCCACCAGCGCCATCTCGCGGTCGTAGTCGATGAGCGTGAAGCGCGCCAGCATCGAGGCCGGCAGCTCGGCGATCTGCGAGATGAAGCGAAAGTACCGGCTCTCGGGTGACAGTTCCTTGACCAGCTTTTGCAGCATCTGCGCGTCGTCGGGCCGCACCGGGCGCACCAGGTATTCGCCACCGCCGCGCAGGGGCCACACCTGCTCGTAGCGCGCTGGGTACGGCAGGATGGACAGGTGGCTGTAATGCTCGCTGCGCCCGCCCATGGACTGCGCGGCGTGGCCGACCACGATGCGGGCGTCCACGGCGACGGCGCCCTGCTCGTCCACGATCAGCGGATTGATGTCCATCTCGCGCAATTGCGGCAGCGCGCACACCATTTCGGACACGCGCAGCAGCACCTGCTCCAGCGCCTCGCGGTTGGCCGCGCTGGCGCCGCGCCACTCGCCCAGCGTTTCGGCCACGCGCGAGCGCTCGATGAGCCGGCGCGCCAGGAACTGGTTGAGCGGCGGCAGTTCCATGGCGCGGTCGTCGATCAGCTCGATCATCGTGCCGCCCGCGCCGAAGGTGATCACCGGGCCGAACGGGTCGTCCGTCACCAGGCCGATGCAGATCTCGCGCCCGCGCCGGGCGCGCGCCATCTTCTGCACAGTCACACCCTGGATGCGCGCGCCCGGCTGCAGGCGGGCCACGCGCTGGACCATGTCGGTATAGGCATCGCGCGCCGCCGCCCCGGTGTGGATGTCGAGCGCCACGCCGCCTACGTCGGACTTGTGGCTCACATCGGGCGAATCGATCTTGAGCGCCACCGGAAAGCCCAGCTGCGTGGCGATCATCATCGCCTCGTGCGCGCTGCGCGCCAGCAGCGTCTTGGTGACCGGCACGTTGAACGCAGCCAGCAGCGTCTTGGACTCCATCTCGGTCAGCACGTGCCGGCGCTCAGCCAGCACGCTTTCGATCATCAGCCGCGCGCCCTCGATGTCGGGCTTGGCCAGCGAGGTGAGCGGCGGCGGCGTCTGCTGCAGCAACTGCTGGTTCTGGTAGAACGAAGCAATATTGCCGAAGGCGCCCACGGCCGCCTCGGGCGTGCGGAAGCTGGGAATGGCGGCCGCGCGCAGCACCTCGCGCGCCGGGCCCACCGAGGCATCGCCCATCCAGCACGCCAGCAGCGGCTTGCCCATCAGGCGCTTGGTCTCGGCCAGCGCGGTGGCGACCGCGGCGGCATCGGTGCCCGGCTTGGGCGAATAGATGGCCAGCACGCCGTCGATCTGGCGGTCCTTCTCGGCCGCCTCCACCGCACACCGAAAATGCTCCGGTCCCGCCTCTTCCGACACGTCGATCAGATCGGCCAGGGACGCCAGCGGCGGCAGCTGCGGGGCCAGCGCCTCGGCCGAGGCCG
>NZ_BAAJYR010000122.1:0-10426 GCF_057546605.1 Acidovorax sp. KPB24-03
CCCCCGCCGCGCTGCGGGCGGGGCCTGCCCCTGATCCCGTTCGCCGCCGCGCCATGGCGCCGCTCGAGCCCGTCAGCCCACGCGTCCGCTGGGTGCTGGGCCTGGCGTTCTTCGTGGTGTTCATCGCCGTGTGGTCGTTCTTCACGCTGGGCGGCTTCGTGTCGCCCACGTTCCTGGCCAGTCCGGCCACCATGCTCAAGGAGGGCGGCCTGCTGTTCACCGAGTACGGCTTTCACAAGGACATCGGCATGACGGTATGGCGCGTGCTCGGCGGCTTCGTGCTGGCGGCTGTCGTCGCGGTGCCGCTGGGCATCGCCATGGGCGCCTGGAAGCCGGTGGAGGCGTTCTTCGAGCCCTTCGTGTCGTTCTGCCGCTACCTGCCGGCCTCGGCCTTCATCCCGCTGCTCATCCTGTGGGCGGGCATCGGCGAGGCGCAGAAGCTGCTCGTCATCTTCATCGGCTCGGTGTTCCAGATCACGCTGATGGTGGCCGTGACCGTGGGCGGCGCGCGGCGCGACCTGGTCGAGGCGGCTTACACGCTGGGCGCGGGCAACACGGGCATCGTGCGCCGCGTGCTCATTCCCGGCGCGGCGCCCGGCATTGCCGAAACGCTGCGCCTGGTGCTGGGCTGGGCCTGGACCTACGTGATCGTGGCCGAGCTGATCGGCTCGTCGTCAGGCATCGGCCACATGATCACCGACAGCCAGGCGCTGCTGAACACGGGGCAGATCATCTTCGGCATCATCGTGATCGGCGTCATCGGGCTGGTGTCCGACTTCGCCTTCAAGGCGGCCAACCGCCGCCTCTTCGCCTGGAGCACGCTATGACCGCACCGATGCTTTCCGTTCGCGGCGTATCGCGCACCTTCGCCGGTGCGCGCGGCCAGGCCACCCAGGCGCTGCTGCCGGTGGATTTCGAGGTGCGCGAGAACGACTTCGTCACCATCCTCGGGCCGTCCGGCTGCGGCAAATCGACGCTGCTGCGCATCGTGGCGGGGCTGGACTTTCCCACCGCGGGCGAGGTGCTGCTGGACGGCCAGCGCATCGACGGCCCCGGCGCCGACCGCGGCATGGTGTTCCAGAGCTACACGCTGTTTCCGTGGCTGACCATCGAGCAGAACATCCGCTTCGGCCTGCGCGAGCGCGGCATGCCCGAGACGCAGCAAAAGGAGAGGGCGGCGTACTTCATCGCCAAGGTGGGCCTGCGCGGCTTCGAGCAGCACTATCCCAAGCAGCTGTCGGGCGGCATGCAGCAACGCACGGCCATTGCCCGGGCCCTCGCCAACGACCCCAAGATCCTTCTCATGGACGAACCCTTCGGCGCGCTCGACAACCAGACCCGCGTGCTCATGCAGGAGCTGCTGCTGGGCATCTGGGAGGCCGAGCGCAAGACGGTGATGTTCGTCACCCACGACATCGACGAGGCGATCTTCATGGCCAACCGCGTGGCGGTGTTCAGCGCCCGGCCGGGCCGCATCAAGACCGAGCTGGCGGTGGACCTGCCGCACCCGCGGCACTACCGCGTGAAGACCTCGCCCGAGTTCATGGACCTGAAGGCGCGGCTGACCGAGGAGATCCGCGCCGAGTCCATGGCGGCGGACCTGCATTGAGCCGCTCCAAGAAACCCGCCGACATGAACGCCGCCGCCCTCCGTGCCAACGCCGAAGCCGAGTCCGCTGCCGCGGCGCCGGTGGAGCCCGCGCTGGCGCTGTACCAACAGGTCAAGGAGTTCATCGCCCGCAAGATCCAGGACGGCTCCTGGCGCGCGGGCGACCGGCTGCCCTCCGAGAGCGAGCTGGTGCTGCAGTTCGGCATGTCGCGCATGACCGTCAACCGCGCGCTGCGCGAGCTGTCCGAGCAGGGCCGCATCGTGCGCGTGGCCGGGGTGGGCAGCTTCGTGGCGGAGGACAAGCCGCAGTCCACGCTGCTGCAGATCGCCAACCTGGCCAGCGAGATCCGCCAACGCGGGCACGACTACCGCTGCGACGTGCTCACGGTGGAGCGCGTGTCGGCCTCGATGGAGGTGGCCGCGGCGCTGGACCTGCGCACGGGCGAGTCGGTGTTCCATGCCGTGTGCGTGCACCGCGAGGACGGCGTGGCCGTGCAGCTGGAAGACCGTTATGTGAACCCCCGCGTGGTGCCCACCTTCGCGCAGCAGGACTTCACGCAGCTGCAGCCCTCGGAATTCCTGGTGCGCAATGTGCCGTTCGACCAGGTGGAGCACGTGGTCGATGCCGTGCTGCCCACGCCGGAGCAGGCGCAGCTGCTGGGCATGGAGCCCGCCCAGCCGTGCCTGCTGCTCACCCGCCGCACCTGGAGCCGCGGCGTGCCGGTGACCCTGGTGCGCTGCCTGCACCCCGCCTCGCGCTACCGTCTGGGCAGCCGCTTCCGGGCCGACGGCAATCCGGTGTTCGGATAGCGGGCCGCTGCTTTCATTGGCTTCCTTTTCGCTCGAACCTACTTGTATATACAGGATGAACTTGATGACCGATTCCTCCCCTGAAACCCTGGTGCTGCACCCCGGCCGCGTCACGCTGGGCGAACTGCGGCGCTTGAGCGCGGGCGGCGTGCGCCTGTCGCTCGACCCGGCCGCGCAGGCTGGCATGCAGGCCTCGCTGGCCACGGTGCAGCGCATCGTCGAAGAAGACCAGGTGGTCTATGGCATCAACACCGGCTTCGGCAAGCTCGCCAGCACGAAGATCGCGCACGGCCGGCTGGCCGAACTGCAGCGCAACCTGGTGCTGTCGCACAGCGTGGGCACCGGCGATCCGCTGCCCGACCCGGTGGTGCGCGTGGTGCTGGCCACCAAGGCGGTGAGCCTGGCGCGCGGCCACTCCGGCGTGCGGCCCGCCATCGTCGATGCGCTGCTGGCCCTGGCCAATGCCGACGTGCTGCCCGTGATTCCGGCCAAGGGCTCGGTCGGCGCCTCGGGCGACCTGGCACCGCTGGCCCACCTGGCCTGCGTGCTGATCGGCGAGGGCCAGGCCAAGGTGCAGGGCCGCACGGTGCCGGGCCGCGAGGCCATGGCCGCCATCGGTTGCGAGCCGTTCGTCCTCGGCCCCAAGGAAGGGCTGGCGTTGCTGAACGGCACGCAGGTGTCCACGGCCCTTGCGCTGGCCGGGCTGTTCGGCGCCGAGAGCGTGTTCGCGGCCGGGCTGGTGTCGGGCGCGCTGTCGCTCGAAGCCATCAAGGGCTCGGTCAAGCCGTTCGATGCGCGCATCCACGAAGCGCGCGGCCAGCCGGGCCAGATCGCCGTGGCGGCCGCCGTGCGCGCGCTGCTGGAGGGCAGCGAGATCGATCCGTCGCACCCGCACTGCGGGCGCGTGCAGGACCCGTATTCGATCCGCTGCGTGCCGCAGGTGATGGGCGCGTGCCTCGATAACCTGCAGCATGCCGCGCGCGTGCTGCAGATCGAAGCCAATGCCGCCTCGGACAACCCGCTCGTGTTCTCCGAAACGGGCGACGTGATTTCGGGCGGCAACTTCCACGCCGAGCCGGTGGCCTTCGCTGCCGACATCATCGCGCTGGCGGTGGCCGAGATCGGCGCCATCTCCGAGCGGCGGCTGGCGCTGCTGCTGGACACCGGCCTGTCGGGCCTGCCGGCCTTCCTCATCCGCGACAGCGGCGTGAACTCAGGCTTCATGATCGCGCAGGTCACGGCCGCGGCGCTGGCGTCCGAGAACAAGTCGCTGGCCCACCCGGGCAGCGTGGACAGCCTGCCCACCTCGGCCAACCAGGAAGACCATGTGTCGATGGCCACCTACGCCGCGCGGCGCCTGACCGACATGGTGCGCAACACGGCGGTGGTGGTCGGCATCGAGGCCATGGCCGCCACCCAGGGCATCGACTTCGACCGCGTGCCCGCACCGGGCGCCGCCGCCACCCCGTGGCTGAAAAGCTCGCCGCTCATCGAAGCGCAGATCGCCGCCATCCGCGCGCGCGTTGCCTTCCTGGAGCAGGACCGCTTTCTCGCCACCGACATCGAGGCCATGCGCGGCTGGGCCCAGGAATCCGCCTGGCCCGCGCCCGTGACCGCCCACCTGCCCAGCTTCGTTTCCCAGATTTCGTGAAGGAGCCTTTGCCATGAACGCCAACGACGCCATCCTCTCCACCGCCGCAGCCCCGCTCGCCGACCCCCGCCATGACCCCACGCGCGTGATCCGCGCCCCGCGCGGCAGCCAGCTGAACTGCAAGAACTGGTTGGCCGAGGCCGCCTACCGCATGATCCAGAACAACCTGGATGCCGAGGTGGCCGAGCGCCCGCAGGATCTGGTGGTCTACGGGGGCATCGGCCGCGCCGCGCGCGACTGGGCCTGCTACGACCAGATCCTGTCGTCGCTCAAGGTGCTGGAGGCCGACGAAACCCTGCTGATCCAGTCCGGCAAGCCGGTGGGCGTGTTCAAGACGCACGAGAACGCGCCGCGCGTGCTGCTGGCCAACTCCAACCTGGTGCCGAAGTGGGGCACCTGGGAACACTTCAACGAACTGGACCGCAAGGGCCTGTTCATGTACGGCCAGATGACGGCCGGCAGCTGGATCTACATTGGCAGCCAGGGCATCGTGCAGGGCACGTTCGAGACCTTCGTGGAAGCCGGCCGCCAGCACTACGACAACGACCTCTCCGGCAAGTGGATCCTCACGGCGGGCTTGGGGGGCATGGGCGGCGCGCAGCCCCTGGCCGCCACGCTGGCCGGCGCCGTGTCGCTCAATATCGAGTGCCAGCAAAGCAGCATCGACTTTCGCCTGCGCACGCGCTACGTGGACAAGCAGGCGCGCGACATCGACCATGCGCTGGAGTTGATCCGGCAGCACTGCGACGCGAAGGAGGCCGTCTCCATCGCACTGCTGGGCAACGCGGCCGAGGTGCTGCCCGAACTGGTGCGCCGCGCGAAGGCGGGCGGTTGCAAGCCCGACCTGGTGACCGACCAGACCTCCGCCCACGACCTGATCCACGGCTACCTGCCCGCCGGCTGGACAGTGCCGCAATGGCAGGCCGCGATGAAGGACCCCGCACAGCATGCCGCCCTGACGAAGGCCGCCGCCCAGTCGTGCGCGGTGCACGTGCAGGCGATGCTGGACTTCCAGGCCATGGGCATTCCCACGGTGGACTACGGCAACAACATCCGCCAGGTGGCGTTCGACGAGGGGGTGAAGAACGCCTTCGACTTCCCCGGCTTCGTGCCCGCCTACATCCGCCCGCTGTTCTGCGAGGGCAAGGGCCCGTTCCGCTGGGTGGCGCTGTCGGGCGACCCGGAGGACATCTACAAGACCGATGCCAAGATCAAGGAGCTGTTCCCCGACAACCACCACACGCACCGCTGGCTGGACATGGCGCGCGAGCGGATCGCCTTCCAGGGCCTGCCCGCGCGCATCTGCTGGCTGGGCCTGGGCGAGCGCCACAAGGCGGCGCTGGCCTTCAACGAAATGGTCAGGAGCGGCGAGCTGAAGGCGCCCATCGTCATCGGCCGCGACCACCTGGACACCGGTTCGGTGGCCAGCCCCAACCGCGAGACCGAGGCCATGAAGGACGGCACCGACGCGGTGAGCGACTGGCCGCTGCTGAACGCGCTGCTCAACACGGCGGGCGGCGCCACGTGGGTGAGCCTGCACCACGGCGGTGGCGTGGGCATGGGCTACTCGCAGCATGCCGGCGTGGTCATCGTGGCCGACGGCACCGATGAGGCGGCCGCGCGCCTGGGCCGCGTGCTGTGGAACGACCCGGCCTCGGGCGTGATGCGGCATGCCGACGCGGGCTACGACATCGCGGTGGCCACCGCACGCAGGCAGGGCCTGAACCTTCCCATGGTGCGCTGAGGCCTCCGCAGGGCCACCGGAAAACGGAATTTCGCCATTCCGCGAGAAAAAAGGAGAACCCCATTCCCAATGGCCGGGAATGGGGGCGTGTGCTCCCGGGCCGCTTCCTTCGATACTGAACGCATGACCCGAAGTGCATTGCCCAGCGCCGTTGCGACGTCCGACCGAGTGCTCCAGGTGCTGGCCGTGCTGGCCCAGCAGGGCAGGGCGATGGCCGCGACCGAGCTCATGGAGCACACCGGCATGGCGCGCAGCACGCTGTACCGCCAGCTCGCGCGCTTGAAGCGCTGGGGCTTCGTGCTGGAAAGCGATGGCGGCTATGCGCCGGGCCCTTTGAGCCTTCAGCTGGCCCTCGGCTTCGACCTGGCTTCGCACCTGGTGCGGCAGGCGCGCCCCGGCATGGTGGAGCTGTCGCAGCAGTCGCAGGAAAGCGTCGGCCTGATCGTCGCGGTGAACGACCAGGCCATCTGCCTGGACATGGTGGAAAGCCACCATTCGCTGCGCTGCTCGTTCGAGAAGGGTCGCAGCGTGCCGCTGCGCACGGGCGCCTCGGCCAAGTGCGTGCTGGCCCATCTGCCGCCCGCCGCGCGCGATGCGGTGCTCGACAGCCAGTGGGGCACGGGCACGCCCGAGCGCGAGGCCGCCCAGCAGGCGCTGGAGGCGATTCGCAAGGCCGGCTTCGCCACCAGCGAGAGCGAGGTGGACCCCGGCGTCTGGGGCTGCAGCGTGCCGCTGTTCGGCGCGTCCCGCCAGGCCGCGGGCGCCATCACGCTGATGGCGCCGGTGATGCGGGCCCAGGGGCAGGAGGCCGCGCTGATCCGCATGGTGGTCGTGGCGGCCGCCCGCATCTCGCGCCAACTCGTTCTGCACTGAACCCGGCCGCATCGTTTTTCTTTTTCCCTCGAGTGCCTTTCCCTTCCTCCCACCCCCACCGGAAACTCCCATGAACATCCGACGCAATCTCCTCCTGGCCAGCCTGGCTGCCGTGTTCGCCCTGGGCGCCGGCGCCGCCCGCGCGCAAGACAACGTGCTGCGAGTGGCCACCGATGCCACCTTCCCGCCGATGGAGTTCGTCGAGAACGGCAAGCGCACCGGCTTCGACGTGGAGCTGGTGGAGGCCGTCGCCAAGAGCATGGGCAAGCAGGTCGAGTGGGTGGACATCGACTTCAAGGGCCTGATCCCCGGCCTGATCTCGCGGCGCTTCGACATGGCCGTCTCGGGCATCTACATCACCGACGAGCGCAAGAAGGTCGTCGATTTCACCGAGCCCTACTACGCCGGCGGCCTGGTCGCCATGGTCAAGGAAGGCAATACCACCATCCGCAAGCCGGCCGACCTGGACGGCAAGAAGATCTCGGTGCAGGTGGGCACCAAGTCGGTCGCCTTCCTCACGCAGAACTACCCCAAGGCGCAACGCGTGGAGGTCGAGAAGAACCAGGAAATGTTCAACCTGGTGGACATCGGCCGCGCCGACGCCGCCGTCACCGGCAAGCCCGCGGCCTACCAGTACGTGCGCACCCGGCCCGGCCTGCGCGTGATCGAGGAGCAGCTCACCACCGAGGAATACGGCATGGCGCTGCGCAAGGACACGCCGGAGCTCACCCGCGCGGTGAACGCCGCGCTGGCCAAGCTCAAGGCCGACGGCACCTACGCGGCCATCGTGAAGAAGTGGTTCAGCGGCAGCGCCGCCACCACCGCGGCCACGCCGGCTGCCAAGTGAGCCGGCAGACCACCGCCGCCGACCGAATCGACAAGCACTGAATCCGAGCGATGGAACTCGACTTTTCCCCCGTGTGGGCCGGCTGGCCCCAACTGCTGGGGGGCGCGCTGGTGACCGTGGAGATCACGGCCGCCTCGCTGCTCCTGGGCTGCGTGATGGGGTTGCTGGTGGGCATCGGCCGCCTCGACCCCCGGCGCCGCATCGTGTATGGCCTGTGCACGGCCTATGTGGCGGCCATCCGCGGCACGCCGCTGCTGGTGCAGCTGTTCATCCTGTTCTTCGGGCTGCCGCAGTTCGGCATCCTGCTGCCGGCGTTCCTGTGCGGCGTGATCGGGCTGGGCATCTACTCGGGCGCGTACGTGTCCGAGATCGTGCGCGGCGCGATCCAGTCCATAGACCGGGGCCAGATGGAGGCCGCGCGCTCCATCGGCATGTCCTCGGGCGTGGCGATGCGCTGGGTGGTGCTGCCCCAGGCCGTGGTGCGCATGATTCCGCCGCTGGGCAACGAGTTCATCGCGCTCATCAAGAACTCGGCGCTGGTGTCGCTGCTGACCATCCACGACCTGATGCACGAGGGGCAGAAGATCATCAGCGTGTCATACCGCTCGCTGGAGGTGTACCTGGCCATCGCGGTCGTGTACTTCCTGCTCACCGGCGCGACCACGCTGGTGCTGCGCCACATCGAGTTGCGCCTGCGCGCCGGGGGGATGGTGCAATGACGCAGTCCCCATCGACCCAGGCATCCGCTGCGGATGCGGCACCCATCGTGCGCATCCGTGGCCTGCGCAAGGCCTTCGGCGAGCACGTGGTGCTGAACGGCATCGACTTCGACGTGCAGCCGTCGCAGGTGGTGGTGGTGATCGGGCCCAGCGGCTCGGGCAAGAGCACCTTCCTGCGCTGCTGCAACGGGCTGGAGCAGCCCCAGGGCGGGCGCATCGACATCTGCGGGCGCACCCTGGTGGACGAGGGCCGCATGCTGCCCGAGCGCGAGCTCAACGCGCTGCGTGAAGAGGTGGGCATGGTCTTCCAGTCGTTCAACCTGTTCCCGCACCTGTCGGTGCTCGACAACGTCACCCTGGGCCCGCGCAAGCTGCGCGGCGCCTCCCGCGCCGAGGCCGAAAGCCAGGCGCGCGCCTTGCTGGACAAGGTGGGCCTGGGCCACAAGGCCGTGGCCATGCCGGCCAGCCTGTCGGGCGGGCAGAAGCAGCGCGTGGCGATCGCCCGCGCCCTGGCCATGCAGCCGCGCGTGATGCTGTTCGACGAACCCACCTCGGCCCTGGACCCGGAGCTGGTGGGCGAGGTGCTGCAGGTCATGAAGCTGCTGGCGCGCGAGGGCATGACCATGATGGTCGTCACGCACGAGATGGACTTCGCGCGCGAGGTCGGCGACACCGTGGTGGTGATGGACGGCGGCGGCATCATCGAATCGGGCCCGCCCGCCAGGATCTTCACCGAGCCCACGCAGGAGCGCACCCGCGCGTTCCTGCAGGCCGTGCTGTCGCGCACTTGAGCGCCGCCCCCACCGAGCCGCCGAGAGTGAGGCCTTCGCCATGACGCTTTCCACCCCCCTGGTGCCCCCGCCCGACCTGCAGCAGCGGCTGCGCGAGCGCGTGACCGACGCCCTCGTGGCCGACTTCGCGCGCGACGGCGCGGTGTGCATCCGCCAGTTGCTCACGCCGGGCGAGGTGGCGCTGCTGCGCAGCGGCATCGACGCCAACCTGGCCGCGCCCAGCCCACGCGCCAAGGTGGCGAGCCGCCCGGACGATCCGGGCCGGTTCTTCGAGGACTTCTGCAACTGGCAGGACATTCCCGCCTTCGGCCGCTTCATCGCCGAGACTCCCGTGGCCTGGGCCGCCCAGCGGCTCATGCAGTCGCCAGCGTGCGGCTGTACCACGACCATGTGCTGGTCAAGGAGCCGGGCACGCGCCAGCGCACGCCCTGGCACCAGGACCAGCCCTACTACAACATCGACGGCACCCAGAACGTGAGCCTGTGGATTCCCGTGGACCCGGTGGCGCGCGAGGCCACGCTGGAGTTCGTGGCCGGCTCGCACCGGGGGCCGTGGCGCATGCCGCGCACCTTCATGGACCAGCAGGCGCGGTGGTTTCCCGAAGGCTCGCTGGCCGAGCTGCCCGACATCGAGGCCGACCGCGCGGCGTTTCCCATCCTGGGCTGGGAGATCGCGCCCGGCGACGTGGTGTGCTTTCACATGCTGGCCCTGCATGCCTCGGGCGGTGTGCCCGGGCCGCAGCGTCGCCGCGTGTTCTCGGTGCGCTTTCTGGGCGACGACACGCGCCATGCGCCGCGCGCCTGGAAGACCTCGCCCGATTTCCCGGGCCTGGCCGACACGTTGCCGGCCGGCGCACCCATGGCGCACCCGCTCTTTCCGCTGCTGGTGGGGGAGGCGGGATGACGGCGGCGCTGCAGCGGTTCGACCTGTCGGCCATCGCGCCCACCCCGTGGAAGAACGGCGGCGGCGACACGCGCGAGCTGGCCTGCTGGCCGCCGGGCGCCGGCATGGACGCCTTCGAGTGGCGCGTGAGCGTGGCCACCATCGCGGCGCCCGGGCCGTTCTCGGCCTTCCAGGGCGTGCAGCGCCAGATCATGCTGCTGGACGGGGCCGGCGTGCGCCTGCGCGCCGAGGACGAGGGCATCGACCATGCGCTGGACGAGCGCTGGCAGCCCGTGGCGTTCGCGGGCGACCAGGCCATCGACTGCATCCCGCTGGGCGGCGCCTCGACCGACTTCAACCTGATGCTGCGGCATGGCCGCTGGCAGGGCGCGGTGCAGGTGCTGCAGAACGCGTGCGTGCCGGGCAGCACGCCCGCGGGCCTGTGCATGGTGCTGTCGGGCCGGTGGCATCGGGGCGGCGAGGTCTTCGGGCCAGGGCAGG
>NZ_BAAJYR010000123.1:0-10312 GCF_057546605.1 Acidovorax sp. KPB24-03
ACACGGGCAGCTGCGCCCCCGGCAGCGGCCCAAGTCGGCCCGGCGCACGGCATAGCCGTCCATGGCGCTGTTGTCATGGGGCGGCACCTGCAGCGGCGAGACGGCCGCCACGGCCAGCACGCGGCCATCGGCCTCGAACGTGTCCACCGTGTCGGTGCCGGCCAGCGGCACGGCATGGGCCAGCAGGTCGGCCAGCGCCTCGTCCAGGGGCTTCATCGGGGGGCGGGCGGCAGCAGGCATTCAGCGGACTCCAGGCGGTGGCGGAACATAGTGAAAGCGTGGCCCCTGGGCGATCAGCCAGTCGGCCAGGGCATCGACCGGGCCGGCCCAGCCATCGAAGACAGGCAGCCCGGTGGGCACGGGCAGGCGGGCGGGGGCATCGGTCACCACGGCGACGACGAACGGGTCCTGCGGATAGCGCACGCTGCGCTCGGTGTCATCGGGCGACGGCGAGCGCCACACCTCCACCTTGGGCAGATCGCATTCCTTGAAGCCCTCCACCAGGGCCCAGTCCACCCGGTTGTCCAGTTCGGCCAGCAGGCCGTGCACGTCGGGCTCGGTGGGCTGGGCGAACTCGCGCATCAGCACCATCCGTCGGTCCGAAGCCGCCACCACCTCGAACGCCCCGGCCTCGCGGTGGCGCCAGGTGTCCTTGCCGGGGTGATCGACGTCGAACCGGTGGTGCGCGTGCTTGACCACCGACACGCGCTGCCCGCGCTGGCCCAGCGCCGGAATGAGCCGCTCGATCAGCGTGGTCTTGCCGCTGCCCGAGAACCCGGCAAAGCCCACCACCTTCATTGCGACCTCCTGGGATTTGCTATTAATTCAATAGCAAAAGGGAAAATAAGCACTAGGGCATCGGCCCGATTCGGCACAAAACCCGCCTGGAAGAACTCAGGCGCAGTGGCGGCTGATGTAGGCCTTGACCAGCACCACGTCGGCCGGCATGACCTGCACACGCTTGGGCAGCGCCTCGATGCCCTCGAACTTGGCCGGCCGCTCGGGCGGTTGGCCCAGCGCCTCGACGATGGTCTCGGCGAACTTGATCGGCAGCGCGGTTTCCAGTACCAGCATCGGCACGCCGGGACGGATGTGCTCGCGCGCCACCTTCACGCCGTCGGCGGTGTGGGTGTCGATCGTCACGCCGAAACGCTGGAACGTGTCGCGGATGGTCGCGATGCGGTCTGCGTGCGTGCTCTTGCCGCTCACGAAGCCGTAGCGCCCCGCCGCCTCGGCAAACGCGGGATCGCCGCTCAGGTCGAACGCGCCGTCCCGGGCCAGGGCCTCACCGAACAGCGCCTGCGTGCGGGCGCCGTCGCGGCCGAGCAGGTCGAACACGAAGCGCTCGAAGTTGCTCGCCTTGCTGATGTCCATGGACGGGCTGGAGGTCTCGTGCGTGTCGGCGCTGCCGCGCACGCGGTACACGCCCGTGCGGAAGAACTCGTCCAGCACATCGTTCTCGTTCGTCGCCACCACCAGCTGGTCGATCGGCAGGCCCATCATGCGCGCCACGTGGCCCGCGCAGACGTTGCCGAAGTTGCCCGACGGCACGGTGAAGCTCACCTTCTGGTCGTTGGTGTCGGTGGCCTGCACGTAGCCGGCGAAGTAGTACACCACCTGCGCCAGCAGGCGCGCCCAGTTGATCGAATTGACCGTGCCGATCTTGTACTGGCGCTTGAAGGCCAGGTCGTTGCTCACGGCCTTGACGATGTCCTGGCAATCGTCGAACACGCCCTCGATGGCGAGGTTGTGGATGTTCTCGTCCTGCAGGCTGAACATCTGCGCCTGCTGGAACGCGCTCATGCGGCCGTGCGGGCTGGTCATGAACACGCGCACGCCCTGCTTGCCCTTCATGGCGTATTCGGCGGCGCTGCCGGTGTCGCCGCTGGTCGCGCCCAGGATGTTGAGCGTCTCGCCGCGGCGCGCCAGTTCGTATTCGAACAGGTTGCCCAGCAGTTGCATCGCCATGTCCTTGAAGGCCAGCGTGGGGCCGTTGGACAGGGCTTCGAGCCACAGGCTGTTTTCCAGGTGGCGCAGCGGCACGATCTCGCCGGTGCCGAACACCTCGGCCGTGTACGTCTTCTCGCACAGGCGCTTGAGATCCGCCGCGGGAATGTCGTCGATGTAGAGCGACAGGATCTGGAAGGCCAGCTCCGCGTAGCCCTGCTCGTGGTAGGCACGGCGCAGGCGGGTGAGCGCCGCGTCGTCGATCTGCGGGTAGCGCTCGGGCAGGTACAGGCCGCCATCGGGCGCGAGGCCCTCCAGCAGGATGTCGCAGAAATGCTTGCGGTCGGCGTGGCCGCGGGTGCTGATGTACTTCATATCGATTGATCCGGTGTTGCGGACTTGTTCAAAACGTCCCACAGGTGTTGAAGATTGTCGGCCAAAGGCTGGTCTGAAGGCCGATCCCGCGCCTGGGCTATCGCATCGGCCAGCCACTCCCGGTGGATGCGAGGAAAGGCATTGGACTTGGACCCGTCACATAACGGCAGCAAATTCAACAAGGCCACAGCCCAATCGCGCAAGGAGTCGGGGGCGCGATCCGTCAGCGCCACCAACTGCTCGTCCAACTGCAAGCTGCGTTCGTAGTGCCCTCGCGCTGCAATCGACCGGCCCAGCGCTTGCTGGATATCGCCTATACGACTCAGGGATATCGACAGGTCACGCAGCGCCTGCGGGGCATGGTCGGTGCGTGCCACCAACTGCTCATCCAGTTGGAGACTTCGCTCGCAGTGGCCGAGTGCCGCATTTAGCTGGCCCATCGCTTGCAGGACTTCGCCCATCTTGCTCAAAGACACAGACAGGTCGCGCAGCGCCCGCAGAGACGGATCGGCACGCCCCGCCAACTGCTCCCTCAATTGCAGGCTGCGCTCATAGTGACCTTGCGCCGCGTCCAGTTGATCCAGAGCTTGCAGCACGTCACCCATCTTGCTCAAAGACACAGACAGGTCGCGCAACGCTTGCGGGGCATGGTCGGTGCGTGCCACCAGCTGCTCATCCAGCTGGAGACTTCGCTGGCAGTGGCCGAGTGCCACATCTAGCTGACCCATCGCTTGCAGGACTTCGCCCATCTTGCTCAAAGACACAGCCAAGTCGCGCAGCGCCTGGGGCGACGGATCGGCACGAGCCGCCAACTGCTCCCTCAATTGCAGACTGCGCTCATGTTGACTGCGCGCCGCATCTACCTGCCCCAGTGCTTCAAGAACGTCGCCCATCTTTTCCAAAGAAACAGACAGGTCGCGCAGCGCCTGCGGGGACGAATCGGCACCTGCCGCCAACTGCTCCCTCAATTGCAGGCTGCGCTCATGGTGCCCGCGCGCAGCGTCAAGCTGACCCAGCGCTTCCAGCACGTCGCCCACCTTGTTCAAAGACACAGACAGGTCGCGCAGCGCCTGCGAGGACGAATCGGCACCTACCGCCAATTGCTCTCTCAGTTGCAGGCTGCGCTCATGATGCCCGCGCGCCGAATCTAGCTGCGCTAGTGCTTTAAGAACGTCGCCCATCTTTTCCAAAGACACAGAAAGGTCGCGCAGCGCTTGCGGGGACGAATCGTTACCTGCCGCCAACTGCTGTCTCAATTGCAGGCTGCGCTCGTAGTGATCGCGCGCCGCGTCCGCTCGGCCTAGCGCCCATTGCAGATCGCCCAGCTTGTTCAACGTAACTGATAGGCTGCGCAGCGCCTTTGGGGACTGCTCAGTGCTTTGCGCCAACGCCTCAGCCAACTTCAAACTTTGTTCGTAATAGTCCAAGGCTGTATTAAGTTGGCCCCGCGACTTTTGTACTTCGCCCCACAATCCCAAAAACATGACCTGCACCAACTGCCGCATTGCCACATTTTCAAAAAGGCTATCTGGCCCGTCCAAGGCCTTTGATGGAAGCAGCGTCTCCAACTGCTTCAACGTTTTCTCCGCCAATGCCAATTCCTGCTGCTGTATTGCTTTTTCGACCAAGGCCAAGCCCAAGTTGACATTGATCCGCGCATCGGTTGGGCGCCGATGACTGCTCTTCTTCCGTGGCTTTTTCTTGCGGTAAGCACGCCAAGCCTGGTTCCACATCTTCTCCTGCAACCGCAGCGAGGATGTCGAAGCGGGCAGTACCTCGTGGGCAGTAACCAGTTCAGGGAGTTCGGACAGGCTGGGCGCAACAGCGCGAGGCAGTTCGAGGCTCAGGCTTCGCACCGACCACAGATCCGGCGCCACCGCCGCCGCCAAAGCATCCGCCCCCACCGGAGCAGCAATGACCAAGGCACGCGGATGGCCCAATGCTTGCGCGCGGCGCTCATTCAAGCGCGCCAGAAAATACCTCAGGACCGGGTACTCCGCTCCCTCGGGTGGAGTGCTGGCCTGCGCATCCCACTGCAGCCAGATGGCATTGCGCTCATCGCCCGGATCGGGCTCCAGCACTTGTTGCAGCCAGGGTTGCACAGTGTCCGCCATGGCATCCGGCAAGGCATGCGACGGCAACCGGAGGCAGCGCACCCTTTGGGCGCGGGCACGCAGGCGGCTGTCCAGGTGTTCGCGCACAGCATCCAGTTGCCGGGCATCAGACGACCAGACAAAAATCAAGCAGGCCCCATCGGATCGCAGCACCAGGCGGCGCATGCGTCGCAAGGCCTCGTACTCGGCCGGCGTGGTCAAGGCATGGCGGGAAGCAGCCACGTCAGCCGGATGCAGCGGCAGTGGCACTGGCTTTCAATGCCGCCGCCCTGCTTTGGACCCAATCGCGCAGCATGGGATGCACGGCATACCATGCACTTCCGTTCAGGTAGGCCAGCACATGCTTGCTGGTTAGGTACTGCTGCAAGGTCAGGGAGGTGATTTTTTCCGACAGCTCGGGCTCATGTGATGCCTCCAGCCGTGCCAGCCACGCCACATGCTCATTGGGAATGGCCTTGGGCGGAGCGATTTGCTGCAGTGCATATTCAACCATGCCATCGCTGACGGGCAGCCTGACGATGTCATCGCTCAAAACCACCCGGATGCTTCGCAGATAGTCGCGCAGGTCACCGCCGCACTGGATGGCAATGTGTCGCAGTTGCTGCTCAGAGAAGACCTCCATGCAGCGAGGGAAGCGAGCCTGGATGAGCCTCAACATGGCGTCCACGCCCTCCTTGTCCTCTTGGGCGGAATTGCGTTGAAAGACATGCACGGACGGCATGGTGGCCACCGCTCCCACGCCCAACTGTGCTGGCAACTGGTTGTTCTGCTCGATGAGAAAGGGCGACACCGAATACACCACATGCAGGCCCGGCAGCCGCAGGGCCGCGCCATCACTCAAAAAGAGCTGCTGCAGGCTGGTGTAGATGCTTTCGCTTTGTTCGCCATAGCCGCGGAGCTTTTCGAGCGAATCCGCAATGAGGACGCATTTTTCGCCCTGAGAGCACAGGTCGTCTTTCAGGCGCCGCACGAAATCATGGGCTTGGCTGACGATGCTGGACTGGCGGTTCTTGAGCGCATCCGATACATGATGTCGAAAGGAAGGATCGGTTTGAAGTGCGAACCCCACTTTCGCTTTGAGCCCAGCGGCATCTATGCCCAGGTCGAACCCTTGTGGAAGCAGTTGGGTTTTGCTGAAAAAGTCCCGCAAGCGTTCCGCCGGCGTTTGCCGCCCCTGAATGCTGCCGGCCTCTTGCACCCAGGCAGACAGCAGCGCCACCAGAAAGCTGCCCAGCGTGACCGGCTCGTTGAGGTTCAACCAGTCGGTCAGATCGCAGTAGTAGGCCTTCACCTGCGGGCTGGCAATCTCTGAGCGCAAACGCATCAGTTCCGTGCTTTTGCCACTGCCGATCTGGCCCGTGAACAAGAACACCCCGCCGCCCTCCAGGCGCAGGATCTCTCTCTTGAGACGCGCCACAGCATCGCGCTGCCCGTGCAATCCGTGCACATAGCGATGCTCCCTCAACAGCGCTTCATAGGTGGGAGTGACATCCACCCGAACCGCGTTCGTGAAGTCGGTCAGAAAACGCTCTAGCGCTTCAGGGTTCATGGTCATGGCACAGCCTGCTTTGCAGGCACCTTTTAGTTGAGTTCTTCCTTGCGGATGCGCGTGATGGGGCCCAGCACCGTGGGCAGCGCCTGCATCTGCGCGATGGCGTCGTTCATCGTGCCCTCGCGCGTGTCGTGCGTGAGGATGATGAGGTCGGTCTGCGTGGAACCCTCGCCGCCCACCTCATCGGCCTCGCGCTGCAGCACCGCGTCGATGCTGATGCCGGCCGTGGCGAGCAGGCCCGTGACCTTGGCCAGCACGCCGGCCTCGTCGGCCACGCGCAGGCGCAGGTAGTAGCTGGTGACCACCTCGCTCATGGGCAGCACGGGCAGCGTGCCCATGGCCTGGTCGAGCGTGTGCGACTGGAAGGCCAGGTGCGGCACGCGGTGCTCGGGGTCGACCGAGGCCAGGCGGGCGATGTCCACCAGGTCGGCGATCACGGCGCTGGCCGTGGGCTCGCTGCCGGCGCCCTTGCCGTAGTAGAGCGTGGTGCCCACGGCATCGCCCTGCACCACCACGGCGTTCATGGCGCCTTCCACGTTGGCGATCAGGCGCTTCGCGGGCACGAGCGTGGGGTGCACGCGCAGCTCCACGCCGTCGGTCTGGCCGGAGGCCGCGCCCGCGCCGGAGCGGCGCTTGGCGATGCCCAGCAGCTTGATGCGGTAGCCCAGTTGCTCAGCGTAGCGGATGTCGGCCGCGCCGAGCTTGGTGATGCCTTCCACATAGGCCTTGTCGAACTGCACCGGGATGCCAAAGGCGATGGCCGACATGATGGTGGCCTTGTGCGCGGCGTCCACGCCCTCGATGTCGAAGGTCGGGTCGGCCTCGGCATAGCCCAGTCGCTGCGCCTCTTTCAGCACCACGTCGAAATCCAGGCCCTTGTCGCGCATCTCGGACAGGATGAAGTTGGTGGTGCCGTTGATGATGCCGGCGATCCACTGGATGCGGTTGGCGGTGAGCCCCTCGCGCAGCGCCTTGATGATCGGGATGCCCCCGGCCACGGCGGCCTCGAAGGCCACCATCACGCCCTTGGCCGACGCGGCCGCGAAGATCTCGGTGCCGTGCACGGCCAGCAGCGCCTTGTTGGCGGTGACCACGTGCTTGCCGGCGGCGATGGCCTCCAGCACCAGGGCCTTGGCGATGCCGTAGCCGCCGATCAGCTCGACCACGATGTCGATGTCGGGGTTGGCGATGACGGCGCGCGCATCGCTCACCACCTGGGCGGTGTCACCCACGACGGTCCTGGCGCGGGCCGCGTCGAGGTCGGCCACCATGGCGATCTCGATGCCACGGCCGGCGCGGCGGCGGATTTCCTCCTGGTTGCGTTGCAGCACGTTGAAGACGCCGCTGCCGACGGTGCCAATGCCCAGCAGGCCCACTTGGATCGGTTTCATGATCGAATTACCAGTCAAATTGCACTGCAGCGCTAGTTGAATATGCGCTGGCAGCTATGAAAATAGGAGTAAAAAATCAGGCGGTGCCATGCTGCTGCCGGTACCGGGCGAGGAAATCCGCCAGGCGGCCGATGGCCACGCGCAGGTCGTCCTCGTGCGGCAGGAACACGATGCGGAAGTGCTGTTGGTCGGGGTAATTGAAGCCCGAGCCCTGCACCAGCATCACGCGCGTGGCGCGCAACACCTCCATGAAGAATTGGCGGTCGTCGGCGATGGGGTACATCGCGGGGTCCAGGCGGGGGAACATGTAGAGCGCCGCCTTGGGTTTCACGCAGCTCACGCCCGGGATCGCCGAGATGAGTTCATAGGCCAGGTCGCGCTGGCGCCGCAGGCGCCCGCCTTCCCGGACCAGGTCGTTGATGCTCTGGTAGCCGCCCAGCGCCGTCTGGATGGCCCACTGGCCGGGCACGTTGGAGCCCAGCTTGATGTTGGCGAGCATGTTGATGCCCTCGATGTAATCGCGGGCCACTTCCTTGTTGCCCGAGATCACCATCCAGCCCGCGCGGTAGCCGCACGAGCGGTAGGCCTTGGAGAGCGAGTTGAAGGTCAGCGTGAGCACGTCGGTGGACAGGCTGGCGAGCGCCGTGTGCGTGACGCCGTCGTACAGCACCTTGTCGTACACCTCGTCGGCCAGCAGCACCAGGCCGTGCTCGCGGGCGATCTGCACCAGGGCCTTGAGCAGCTCGTCCGAATACATCGCGCCCGTGGGGTTGTTGGGGTTGATGACCACCAGCCCCTTGGTGCGCGGCGTGATCTTGGCGCGGATGTCGTCCAGGTCAGGCATCCAGCCGTTGGCCTCGTCGCACAGGTAGTGCACGGGCTTGCCGCCCGACAGGCTGGCGACGGCGGTCCACAGGGGGTAGTCGGGCGCGGGCACCAGCAGTTCGTCGCCGTCGTCGAGCAGCGCGTTGGTGGCCATGCCGATCAGGTCGCTCGCGCCGTTGCCCAGGTAGATGTCGTCGAGCGTCACGCCCGCCACGCCCTGCTGCTGGCTGTAGTGCATCACCGCCTTGCGCGCGCCGAAGATGCCCTTGCTGTCCGAATAGCCCGCCGAGTTGGGCAGGTTGCGGATCATGTCCTGCTGGATTTCCTCGGGGGCGTCGAAGCCGAACGGCGCGAGGTTGCCGATGTTCAGCTTGATGATCTTCTGCCCCTCGTCCTCCATCTGCTTGGCCGCGTCCACGATCGGGCCCCGGACATCGTAGAGAACGTTATTGAGCTTCGCGGATTTGTGGATGGTCTTCATGCGCTGGCGAAAAAAAGGACGGGAGCCGGACACGGGGGGACTCAGAGACCCGCCAGGAGGCATTGCCTCTGTGGCGAAACCTATAATTTGACCACAGTTCCCGCAGCGCCCCGGGGCCTTTGGCCCCTTGCAGCGCCCCCTTTTCCCGAACGGGCTCCCCGCCCCCAACGCATGAAATTCCAGCCCGACCGCTCCGAAACGCAGACCATCAGCGCCTACGGCCCCGGCTGGATCGGCGTGGACGGCGAAAAGCTCACGACGAGCGTGATCCTCGGCTCGCGCGGGCTGCGCCAGGCGTGGGACTGCACGCGCTTCGAAGACCTGACGCCGGCGCACTTCGCACAACTGGCCGGGCTCGATGCGGAACTCATCCTTTTCGGCAGCGGCACGCGCAACCGCTTTCCGCCGCCCGCCTGGCTGCAGCCGCTGATGGCCAAGCGCATGGGGCTGGAGACCATGGACACCCCGGCGGCCTGCCGCACCTACAACATCCTGGCGGGCGAGGGGCGCAACGTGGTCGCCGCCCTGCTGCTGGAGCATTGACCGCCAGTTGTGTACTTTGGTTACAGACTGCAGGGCCTGAAAGAGTGCGAAAGAGTCCGTTTCAAGGTAAAATCTCCGGTTGCGGTCGGGGGCCCTCCAAGAGCAATAACACACACCGCTCCCCCGGCTTTTCAACGACTTTCATCCTGAGAGATTGAGTGCCATGGCGATCGTTGTCAACAAACCCCTACCTGAATTTGAAGCCAACGCGACCGGGGGGATCAAGGTCTCCAATACCTCGCATCTTGGCCAGGTTCTGATTCTGTACTTCTATCCCAAGGACAACACCCCTGGCTGCACCACCGAAGCCATGCAGTTCCGCGACAAGTACAAAGATTTCGTCAAGGCCGGCGCAGCCGTCTTCGGCGTGTCGCGCGACAACATGAAGTCGCACGACGACTTCAAGGAAAAGCTCGAACTCCCGTTCGAACTGATTGCCGACACCGAAGAAAAAATGTGCCACATGTTCGGCGTGGTCAAGAACAAGATCATGTACGGCAAGAAGGTCAAGGGCATCGAACGCAGCACGTTCCTGGTCGGCCCCGACGGCATCCTCGCCCACGAATGGCGCGGCCTCAAGGTGCCGGGCCATGTGGACGAAGTGCTCAAGGCCGTGAAGTCCATCAAGGCCCTCAAGAAAGCTGCCTGAAGCCGGCTGCGGCAGGCTGCCGCGGCCCGTCATGGGGAGCATGCATAATGGGTCGATGCTGCTGAGAAACGCAACGCCCTCCCCTCACCCAAAAGCCGCCTTGGCCTCCAGGCGGCTTTTTGCTTTCTGAACATCCCATCGAGGCCATTGCACCATGCCCCTGCCCCCCGCCCCCACCCGGCGCGCCGCGCTGCTTTCTCCGGATGCTTACCACCAGACCGCGGCCCGTGCGGACCTGACCGCCGTTGACGAACCGGTCGAAGCCTTCGAATCCGCCAACCCTCCCGCCACCCGTTCCACCCGCAAGCCCGCGCGCACGGCCCCGTCCGCCCGCGATGCGGCACCCCGCACTGAAAGCACTGCCGCACGCGCCCCCGCGCCAGTGGCCAGCGAGGCACCGCCGCAACCCGGGCAGCGCGCGCCGTCGCGCCGCCC
>NZ_BAAJYR010000124.1:0-10147 GCF_057546605.1 Acidovorax sp. KPB24-03
CGTCTCGCGCGCCAGGCGGTGGCGCGCGATGGCCGGGCCCCGCTCCACGTTCTGCGTTCCGTGCCGCAGGGCCCGGAAAGGCGACTTGCCGACGATCGGGTTGCGCAGCAGGCGCGCGCGCTCGGGCGTGGCGCGCTTGATCCAGCGGCCGGTCTTCATCAGGCGGGCGTTGATGGCGGCGAAGTCCGTTCCCGGCCCGGTCTGGAACAGGTCGTTGCGCACGGCGGTCAAGGCCCACTGGTGGGGCTGGGCCGCGTCCACCTCGCCCGCCATGCGCGCCGCCGCGCAGGCGACGGCCTTGCCGGTCAGCGTGTCCAGGGCCGATTCGCTGGCCAGGATGGCAGCAGGATCACCCCGCTCCGCGTGCTGTGGGGGCATCGCCGTTGCGGCCTTGAGCAGCAGCGTGAAGTCCTGGAGGTGGGCCGCATCCACGGAGCGGGCCACGATGGCCTGGAGCACTTCCAGGCCCGTGGGCGTGCCGGCCAGGGCGGCCGCCACCTGCCACACCGCCCGCCGTGCCGCCAAGGTGGCATCGCTCGGATGGCCCGCATCGGAGCGCCGCGGCGAGCCCGGCAGCGACCGGTCAGGGCCGCCATCCAGCGAAGCCGAGGGCGTGTGATAGACCGAACCCCCTTCCATCGACGAAGCCGATGGCGAGCGCGAACCCGGGGGTGACAAGGGAGCCGGCTCGCCGTCGCCCCCGTGCACGGAGCCTTCGGGCGTGTAGAAGACCGAGGCGGCATCATCGTCCGGCGCACCCGCCCGTTGCTGCCAGGCCGCGGCGATTTCCTGCTGCGGATCGAAATCCTGCAGGCGCTCCAGCGCGTCCAGCGCCAGCCGTGCGTCGCCGCCCGTCCCGGCGGCCAGGGCTTCGGCCAGGATCACGGTGGGCGCGCCAGGAAGCCCCGGAATCGGTGCCATGCGCGAAAAATCCAGGTGATTCAGCCCATGGACCAGGCCCTCCGTCACGCCGAAACCCCGCCGGCCCGATCCGAACAGCGCCTTCGCCAGTTCGGAACCGTCGGGATCGGCCTGCGCCATCGCATCGAGCAGCACATGGGTGGCTTGGGGCAGGGCGGCAGCGGCCTGCGCGGCCGCCGGGACGTTGGCGTGGCCAGCGGCCTCATTCCTGTCCGGCAGAACGCCACGCGGCGGCAAGGTCGATGCTGCGGCGCTGGAGCGGCGACGCGCCGGGCCGTCCAGGGGCGGCCGCACCGCGGTACTGGGGATCGATGGGGTCTGCTGTGTCTGGCCCACGGGCGTGTCAACGCTGAAGCGGGCCAGACCGAAGCGGTTCGAGAGTTTGGAGAGCAAAGACATGCGAGCCATCGTCTTGCCTCGCCTGCCGGCTTTTTTTTGGAAGTGCCGAAGCACCCGCCCGGGAAGCGAAACCACCACCTGGGGAAAACCCGCATATCGATATACGGAAAACGTTGGCGATCCAGGCTCAGCCGCGCTTCAGACGGACCCGTCCCGCGTTTTACCAGGCACCACTGACAATGCCGCCACGTCGCCGTGACCATCTGTCGTGAAGCCGTGGTAGCTGGGGCGCTGCGTCAGCCCTTGTTCGGCCCGGATCGTGTTTTCCGAGGGCTCGGCGCCGGCATGGGCGCCAACGCCGACCGTGCGCAGTTCTGAGGGCAGCAGTGAACGGAAGATCGTCGATTGGCTGACAGGATGCAGGTAAACGGTTTCGTCGGCGGTGCGCGCGGGCTGGATGCCGTGCAGGCTGTCCCGGGCATGAATCAACTCATGTGCCAGCGTGGCGACGTAGTCTGCGGGGCTGGGCTCGCCGTCGCCGGACTCCGGCGTGGGGTACCGCCATGCGACCTCGGGGTCTGTGTAGACCCACACTTCATCCGCACCGGGCGTCTCGCGACCAGGCAAAGGGACCGCCGCCACGAACGGCATGAAGGCACTGGCCCCGGGCCGCTCGCTCAGGTAGGTGTCGATGTCCGAAGGGTTGTGCAAGCCGACACGTTCCTGCGTGGTGTCGTCACGCCGGAACGACCGCGCATGCACTTTGCCATTCTGGGCAGGGGTCAGAACCACCCGCTTGCGCGGAGCCATCGCGGTGATGGCCTCGATCTGCCGCAGCAGCGCACGGCCCGAATCCCGCGAGGCCAGTTGCTGCAGCGCGGACTCGTTGCGCCGCACGAACTCGGCGCCCTGCAGCGCGGGGCCGCTTCCATCTCGGGACGCCCTCTCCGATGTGCGGATGAATACGCCAGGAAAGGCACTCGGCTGGATGGGCATGGCTCCGGCTCGCTCAAAAAAAAGAAAATTGAAACACCACGGGGTGATACCGGTCACCACGGATGCGAACGCGCCGCCGGAATACCGAACCCGGCTCTGCCCGCCTTTCCTCCGCCTTCCTCCCGCCCTTCGACCGTGCCTGCAGGGGATCCGCCCGCCAGGCACCACTGTGGAGCCCCTCCCGCAGCATGCACCGCATTGGTTCATGCCAGCGCCGCCCCACCGGGGTCAGCGCCTGGAACCGGGCATCGATCTTGCTGATCGGGATGCCATCGACCGACATGACCGGAGCCCTGATGCACAAACGTTCCCTTTTGAAAGCCGGGGTGGCCCTGGCCGCCGCCAGCGCGTTCACCCTGGCCCAGGCCCAGACCTTGACGCCCATCAAGTTCCAGCTCGACTGGCGCTTCGAAGGGCCGGCCGCGTTCTTCCTGCTGCCCACGGCCAAGGGCTACTTCAAGGAGGCCGGGCTGAACGTGACGGTGGACGCGGGCAACGGCTCCGGCGGCGCCGTGCAGCGCGTGGCCTCGGGCACCTACGACATGGGCTTCGCCGACCTGGCCGCGGTGATGGAATTCCACGCCAACAACCCCGACGCGCAGAACAAGCCCGTGGCCGTCATGATGGTCTACAACAACACGCCGGCCTCGGTCATGGCGCTCAAGAAGAGCGGCATCGCCAAGCCCGCCGACCTGGCCGGCAAGAAGCTGGGTGCCCCGGTGTTCGACGCCGGCCGCCGCGCCTTCCCCATCTTCGCCAAGGCCAACGGCATCGGCAACGTGCAATGGACCGCCATGGACCCGCCGCTGCGCGAGACCATGCTGGTGCGCGGCGACGTGGACGCCATCACCGGCTTCACCTTCACCTCGCTGCTGAACCTGGAGGCGCGCGGCGCCAAGGCCAGCGACGTGGTGGTGCTGCCGTATGCCGACTTCGGCGTGAAGCTGTACGGCAACGTGATCATCGCCAGCCCCAAGCTGGTCAAGGAGAACCCCGAGGCGATCCGCGCCTTCCTCAAGGCCTTCACCAAAGGCGCGAAGGAGGTCATGGCCAACCCGGGCGCCGCCATCGCCTCCGTGAAGGAGCGCGACGGCATCGTGAACGTGGCCCTGGAAACCCGCCGCCTGCAATTGGCCATCGACACCGTGGTCAACAGCGCCGACGCGCGGGCCGAAGGCTTCGGCCAGGCGAAGCCGCAGCGCCTGGCGCTGATGGCCTCGCAGGTGTCCGACGCCTTCAGCACCAAGTCCCGCGTGAACGCCGAGACGGTGTGGAACGGCAGCTTCCTGCCGCCGGCGGCCGAGCTCAACATCCTTCCCAGGAAGTGATGACACCGGGGGCCGGCCCATGGGGGTCAGCCCCCCGGCCCGTCCGGGCCTCCGAGCCCGCCACGCGCCACCCGGCAATTGCTACAAATTTAATAGCAATATGCCCTAGTACCAATTGTGCTGGTGGCCCTTTTCATTCCAAACCCATCTCTCATCCCATGCAGGCCGACGACACCTATTTCGTGGATTTTCGCGATGTCTGGCTCGCCTACAACGAAGAGTTGCTGCGCGCCAACCACTTTGCCGTCGAGGCCATCGACCTGCAGGTGCGCCGCGGCGAGTTCATCGCCATCGTGGGGCCCTCGGGCTGCGGCAAGTCCACCTTCATGAAGCTGGCCACCGGGCTGCGCATGCCGTCGATGGGCAAGATCCGCATCGACGGCCAGCCCGTGACCGGCCCGCTCAAGATCTCGGGCATGGCCTTCCAGGCGCCCTCGCTGCTGCCCTGGCGCACCACCGTCGCCAACGTGCTGCTGCCGCTGGAGATCGTCGAGCCGCACCGCAGCCAGTTCAAGGCCCGCCGCAAGGAATACGAGGCTCGCGCGCGCGCCCTGCTGCAGAAGGTGGGCCTGGCCGGCTACGAAGACAAATTCCCCTGGCAGCTGTCGGGCGGCATGCAGCAGCGTGCCAGCATCTGCCGCGCCCTCATCCACGAGCCCAAGATGCTGCTGCTGGACGAGCCCTTCGGCGCGCTCGACGCCTTCACGCGCGAGGAGCTGTGGTGCATCCTGCGCGACCTGCAGGCCGAGCAGCAGTTCAACGTCATCCTCGTCACGCACGACCTGCGCGAGAGCGTCTTCCTTGCCGACACCGTGTACGTGATGAGCAAGAGCCCCGGCCGCTTCGTGGTCAAGCGCGACATCGAACTGCCGCGCCCGCGCGAGCTGGAACTGACCTACACCAAGGAATTCACCGACATCGTGCTGGAGTTGCGCGGCCACATCGGCGCCCTGCGCAAGACCGGCGGGGAGATCACGCAATGAACGCGCTGCACAAGAAACGGGTGGAGCGCTGGTCGCCCTGGGTTTTGCTGTTCTCGGTGCTGGTGCTGTGGCAGGTGATCTGCTCGGGCCTGGGGGTGTCGGAGTTCATCTTCCCGAGTCCCTGGGCGATCTGGACGCAGTTCGTGGAGTTCAAGTGGATCATCGCGGGCCACGCCTGGCGCACCTTCTGGGTCACCATGGCGGGCTTCGGCATCGCCATCGTGGTCGGGGTGCTGCTGGGCTTCGTCATCGGATCGTCGCGGCTGGCGTATGCCGCCGTCTATCCGCTGATGACCGCCTTCAACGCCCTGCCCAAGGCGGCCTTCGTGCCCATCCTCGTCGTGTGGTTCGGCATCGGCGTGGGGCCGGCCATCCTCACGGCTTTTCTCATCAGCTTCTTTCCGATCATGGTCAACATCGCCACGGGCCTGGCCACGCTGGAGCCCGAACTGGAAGACGTGCTGCGCGTGCTGGGCGCCAAGCGCTGGGACGTGCTCACCAAGGTCGGCCTGCCCCGCTCCCTGCCGTACTTCTACGGCTCGCTCAAGGTGGCGATCACCCTCGCCTTCGTGGGCACCACCGTGTCGGAGATGACCGCCGCCAACGAGGGCATCGGCTACCTGCTGATCTCCGCCGGCTCGTCCATGCAGATGGGCCTGGCCTTCGCCGGCCTGATGGTGGTGGGCGCCATGGCGATGGTGATGTACGAGCTGTTCAGCGTGCTGGAAAAGCACACCACGGGCTGGGCGCACCGGGGGTCGCAAGGGGAGTGAGGCAGCCGGGTCGCAACGGCAGACACCGCCCGCCGTTCCATGGGATCGCGGTTCAGGCCCCCAGGACCGCCGAAGCGCGGGCCGGTGCGTGCAGCGTCACCCGGGCCAGTTGCCAATCAACGAGGCTGAACACCGCCTGCACCACCATCCCCGAGGCCACGCGCCAGTAGTAAGAGCGCAATTCTTCGCTTTCGGAAACCTTTGCGGGAGGGTGCTTTGCCTTCGCGATGGCAATGTCGGGCCGGTCGCCAAAGTGCAGGCCAAAGGGCAGATCGCCACAATAGCCCAACGAGCGCAGGTCGCCCCGGCGTTTGTAGGTGATGGCCGAAACGATCTTTTTGGGCAACGCGTGCGCGTGGCCCAGCGCTTCGGGCAGCTCCTTGAAGTAGATGACGATGCCGTGCGATCTGGCACGTCCATTCATTTCCTCAGGGCAGCCGATGTCCTCATCGATTTCATCATTAAGGCCCAGACCAGCGAGAAAATCCTGAACCTCCGGCGCATCCGAGGAGCGCCCCAGCTGTGGCAGACCCGGCAGGGAGGCATCGGTATCGGGAGCAACCTCCAACATCCGCGGGTTCAGCA
Organism: Acidovorax sp. KPB24-03; assembly: GCF_057546605.1. Taxonomy (NCBI): domain Bacteria; kingdom Pseudomonadati; phylum Pseudomonadota; class Betaproteobacteria; order Burkholderiales; family Comamonadaceae; genus Acidovorax; species Acidovorax sp. KPB24-03. Next base: position 5,926 of record NZ_BAAJYR010000124.1, read on the forward strand.
TGACATCGTCGAAAACGTTCTTGCGACGGATGTGAACATGGGCCAGTGGCGGGTCTTGCTCCTTCTCCGGGAACCCGAAATTCAGCACCCAATCGCCCAAGGCGAACAGATCGGTGGAGGTTTCGTAAACGGATCGGCGGGCCAGCGGCGGCCCCAATGCCGCATAGGCGGGATCCGATCTGCGGGTGTGCATGCCCACGTCCCGGAAAACCACGCCCTCGAAGCCCTGGTAGATCTGAACGCCTTTGGCAAAGAACGCGATCTGCGCCAGAACGAACGGGGCTTCAACACCGCAAGGGGTGCGATGGACCAGATCATGGTCTTCGCGCGGCTGGAAGATCAGGCAAAACCCATGGCGCTCGGACTGGACCACCAGGGACTCCTTGGACCGGCGTGCCAGTTCGTATTCCACATCCGTGTCGCCATCGTCTTGCACCGCGCCTTCGTCTTCCAACTGGGCCAGGGTCATGGGGCGGTCATGGATGCGCTTGTGAACGAGAAACGCCTCCAGCCGAGGGTCTTCGCAAGAGCAGCCCAGGCATTCGACCAACGCCAGGACGTCGCCGGTGAGATCCGCCACTCCGGGTTCCACGCCGACGCCCTCAGGCACACAGGCCGTGCTTGCGCTTGCCGTTCGTCGGAACACCCACCTGCAAAAAACGCAATGTTTCCGCGTCGAACGCCACCGTCCAGACAAGGCCGTCCACAAAGTAGCTGTCGTTGTCCGGCAGGCGCCTTTTCAAGGTTTTCAGTTTGCGTTCGACCTCGCTGCGAGAATCCGTGGCAAGCAGGCCGTGAGGCAGGGGGCCCGTGTAGACGCCGTTGTCCTGGCCCTTGCCAGACAGCATGATTTCCAGCTGGTAGAAGACAAAAGTGCCTTCGCTTTTCTGCGCGATGCCCTCGTCTTCCGCATCGATTTCAAAGGACATGGAAAGGCCCTCGCCCGGAACCGCGATGAGGGTGTCGAGCGACTTCCCGATTTTTGGCCGCTTCTTCAAACCGGCGGCCGTCAGATATTCGTCGAAGGGCTTGTAGATACTGCTGTGCCCCAAAAAATCGATCAGTTCGATGGCATTCATGATGTCGCTTTCACTACGTTGTCGATGGCGTCCTGGATGTATTTGTCCCAGTCCATGTTCCTCAGCTCTTCGGCCGCTCTGTCATAAGCCTCTTTGCACCCGTGATCTTTCCCTTCCATCGCCTTCGAGATTTTTTCGGTGTTTCTTCTCACCGCGTCCTTCAAATTCGCCGCGTCTTTCTTGACGGTTTCCGGGGAATTCTTATGCCGCCAAGTATCCCCTTCGGCATGGATGTCCGGTGGTATCGCGATAGTGGGCGCCTGGTTTCGCACCGCGTTCCTGATCTTCTGCGCCTGGGCGTCATCGATGACCATACCGCCTTCACGCAGGTCTTTGATTTTCCGTTCTGCGGCCCGCTCCAGCGCGGCCCCTGAAGGCGTGTGATCTTTCTCCAGCCCACTGCCTTTGAGCGACTTCTTGTCGTTATAAGGCACCTTCTTGCCGCAATCCTTGTGCTTCTTGGGCTTACCCTTGTCTTTGCCGCCCCCATTGCCCTCCGCTTTCTTCGCGGCAGCTTCCTCTGCCTCCTTGGCCTCTCTCTTGGCCAACGCCTCCTCCGCCTCGCGGGCGGTCTTCTTGCCCAACGCCTCGGCCGCGGCGCCCACGGCTTTCTTGCCGTATTTGGCGCCCGTGGCAGCCATGCCGGCGCCAGGAATCATGGCGGCGGCGCTGATCGCCGCGTTGACCTTGTCACCTTCGGCCAGATAGATCAGCGCATTGGCGCCGTCCGCGATCTCGCCGGCCCCCGGGATCAGTCCGACGACGTCCAGCCCGGTGTGCACCACGTCGCTGCCCCAGCGGCTCCACCAACTCTTCTCGGTCTCGGTGGGCTTGATGGGCGGAGCACTGTTGCCGTGCGGATTGGGGGCGGTGTCCGGCACCACGATGCCCGTGGTGTTGCCGATCGGCCCCGGCGCGGGGTAGTCGTTGGGCTTGATGCGCGCGTTGCGCGTTTCGGCCTCTGGCGGCCTGGGTCTTTTAGGCGCCATGGGGGGTTACGGCTTCTTCCAGTTCATCCACATCTTGTCGGCGGTGCGCACGATGGCGCGGCCGTTGACGTACACGCTCTTGCTGTGGTCGATGTCATGGCTGATGAAGACGTTGGTCTGGCTGACCACACCCTTGCCCTGGCCGGGTTCGTCGCCCATCACGTTGTCCACGTAGCTCTGGTTGTGCAGGTATACGGGCTTGCCTTGCAGGAAGACGTTGGGCGAGCAGTGCTGGCTTTGGTCCAGCTGGTGCGTGATGGGGTACGGCACGGGCACGCCGTTCTTGCTGGGCGTCAGGCACACGTCGGGCGCGAGCGAGACGACTCGGAAACGCCCGTCTTTGGCGACGATGTTTTCATTGGCCACGGCCGGCCCCCTGTGCATTCCGGCGGGCCTGCGCCGCCTTCTGCATGGCCTCGTCGAGGTGTACACCAGTGCCTGCAGGCCAGGTGCCCAGTTCCAGTTGCCGCACATCGGCCTTGGCGCTGACGACTGCGCGGCGCACGATGCTGAGCGTGCCCGCCTCCAGGTCGAGGATCACGGTGTCGATGTGCATCGGCGCGAACATCAGCACGCCGACCTTCAGCCGCACCAGCAGCTGCAGGTCCTGCCGGGGCAGCCAGAATCGGTAGGGGCCGGCATGCCGTGCCGCCGCGGTGAAGTGCGCGAGCACCACTTCCTCGCCGCCCTGCGGATAGTCGATCTGCTGGTCTTCCGGCGCGCAGTTCCAATAGCGGTAGTCGTGGTCGAGCGGGCTCCTGGGCCACTGGGTCTGCTTCCAGCGCTCGTCGTGCGTGCCGGCCAGGGCCACGCGAGGGCTCCACCAGCGGCCCACCGGCCCGAGGCCGACCACCGGGTAGTCGGATTGGCCGGTATAGGGCTGCTGGAAGTCTTCGATCTGCGGCGCACGCCGAACGTCTTCGGTCCGCTGGGCCTCTGGCGGGGCAATCGCTGCACTGCAGCGCCCCTGCAATTGCGCCAGCGCCTCGTTGGCCTGCGGCACCGCCGTGGGCAGGCGCCCGCAGCCGATGGGGTTGGGCCCATGGAAAGGCGGCAGCGCTGCGTGCGCCTGGCTGGCGAGATGCCGCTGTGCGTCGGTCACTCCGCTGCCCGGCGCGCTGTCGATGAAGCCCTGCAGCAACCGCTCCTGGCGGATGAGGTGCGGCCCGCCGAATGCCAGCTCGTAGCCGATGCGCACCCGGTCCGTGGGCTCCGGCTCCGTCAACTGCAGCGCTCCCAGCGCCGCGACGGATCGCACGAAGCGGCGCGGGCCGGTCACCTGAAAGGTCTTCTCGATGGCATCGCCGAAACGAAAGCCCACCGGCCAGCGGGCCAGTGCCTTGCCATCCGGCGCGTGCGCGGTGGCATTGACCACCAGCACGTCGCACCGGGGCTTGAAAGGCGCGTAGTCGCTCTCCTGCAGCAGGCTGGTTTCGTTGACCTCGCCCTGGAACTGGTCGGCCTGGCACAGCGGCAGTTGCCGCTCCGGCGGCAGCAGCACGGGCTCCATGCGCCCGTCCTTCTCCTGCAGTTGCAGCAGGGAGTAGGAGATGCGGGTCACCATCACATGGAAGATGTCCCCATGCGGGTCCACATGCTGGAAGTACTGGCTCGGCCAGGGCGTGTGGTTGATGACTTCCGGAACGCCCGCGGCGTCGATGGGGCTGGGCAGGGCGTGGGATGGGAGCGCCATGGCGTCAACTCAATTCAGGTCGATGCGCTTGGAATCGAGGCCGATGTGCTTGGACCCCACCAGATCGATCTCCTTGCCGTTGACGGTGATCTGGCCGCCCTTTTCCATTCTGAGCACCGAGGCGCCGCACACCAGTTCGATGGAGTCGCCCGCCTCGATCCGGATCACCTTACCGGTGGTCTGGCTCCAGTTCTCACCCACCTTCGTCGTCTGGCTTTGCCCCACGGTGACCGAGCGCCCCATCAGCACGTTGGTGCTCTGCGTCAGCCCCACGTTGACTACCATGCCGCGCCCACGTTCACGTTGTAGGCCGCGCCGATGTTCATCATCTTGGCCAGCCCCACGTTCTGCAGGTAGGCCAGGCCGACGGTCTCGGTCTTGAAGCTGCCGACCTTGATCGACCAGTTGTTGCCGATCTTGTCCTTTTCGTTGCGGCCGATGGTCTTGCTGCGGTTCTTGCC
>NZ_BAAJYR010000125.1:0-10140 GCF_057546605.1 Acidovorax sp. KPB24-03
GGCCGCGGGCCTGGGCCTGGCCTGGCTGGCCCACTCGCTCGGCCTGGGCGCGGGCTTCGGCCAGTTCCTGCTGATCGCGCTGCTGGCGCTGGGGGCCTTCGCCGTGTTCCGCATGTTCATGCGGTCGCGCAAGCCCGCCGAAGGCGGTGGCGCAGGCCACTCGCCCTTCGCCTTCCAGGGCGCCGGCGGCGGTGCTGCTTCGCCGGCCGAGGCGCAGATGCCCCGCCAGTACAGCCCGCAGAACGTGGGCAACGATGCCTCCGCGCGGCCCTTCGAGCGCAGCAGCATGGCCTTCGACGCCTCGCGCCAGAGCGGCGGTGGCTCCGGCGTGGTGATCGGCTCGGCGCTGGCAGGCTCGCAGAACTGGGGCGTGCCCGAGGGCTTCGACACCGAAGGCTTCCTGACCGCGGCCAAGCGCAACTTCATCACGCTGCAAGGCGCCTGGGACCGTTCCGACATCGCCGCGCTCCGTTCGATGATGACGGACAGCATGGTGGAGGAGATCCGCACCCAGCTGAGCGAGCGCGAGTCGCTGCGCGGCGCCAGCCAGCCCAACCACACCGACGTGGTCATGCTGGAGGCACAGCTGCTGGGCATCGAGGACCTGGGCGATGGCTACATGGCCAGCGTGGAGTTCTCCGGCATGATCCGCGAGGAACTCTCGGCCGGCCCGAGCCCGTTCCGCGAGGTGTGGAACATGACCAAGCCCAAGAGCGGCGGCAGCGGCTGGCTGGTGGCCGGGGTGCAGGCCCTGCAGTAACCGGCCGCAATGGCGCGGCGGGCGCGGGGGTAAAGCCCTCGGTGCCGCGCCCAGTTCGGGGAATAATCGGGGACTATGGCAACACAGTCCCCTTTTTCATTCCTGGATGGGCTTTTCGAGCGCATCGCCGCAGGCCCGCAGCCACCGCAGTGGCTGGTGCACGAGGTGCAGCACCGCCTGGTGCTGTTCCTCAACCACGTGCTCATGCAGGAGCCCGAGGCCATGGACCGCCTCGTGCGCCAGAAGGGGCGCGTGGCGCGGGTGCAGTGGCGGGTCTATTCCATGGCCCTGCAGATCACCCCGGCCGGGCTGCTCGACCTGGCCCCCGAGGGCCAGGTGCCGGACCTGCGCCTGGAGGTGATCGAGACCTCTCCCCTGTCGCTGGCCCAGACCGCGCTGCGCGGTGACAAGCCCGGCATCCGCATCGAAGGCGACGTGCAGCTGGCCGCCGACATCAACTGGCTGGTGGACCACGTGCGCTGGGACGTCGAGGAAGACCTGGCCCGCGTGATCGGCGATGCGCCGGCCCATGCCATCGGCTCGGCGGCCCGCCGCGCCGCGCAGGCGCTGCGCCAGTTCGTCGGCGCACGCCGGGCGTCCTCCGCCGGCGAGGCCGGCGGTACCGACCGATTCGCACCATGAGTCGTTTCCTTCGCGGCGTCACCATCGTCTGGGTGGTGCTGCGCTATGGGCTGGACGAGCTGGTCCTGACGAGCTTCCAGAAGCCCTGGCTGCGCCTGGTGGCGCGCATCGTGTCGATCGGCCGCAACCTGGACGCCCCGCGCGGACAGCGCCTGCGCGAGGCGCTGGAGCGGCTGGGCCCGATCTTCGTGAAGTTCGGCCAGGTGCTCTCCACCCGGCGCGACCTGATGCCGCCCGACATCGCCGACGAGCTGGCGCACCTGCAGGACCGTGTGCCGCCCTTCGATCCCGACGTGGCGGTGGCCACCATCGAGCGCGCCTTCCGCCGCCCGCTGGCTGAGGTGTTCGTGTCGTTCGACCGGGTGCCGATCGCCAGCGCGTCCATCGCCCAGGTGCACTTCGCGGTCGTGCGCGACCGCAAGGGTGTCGAGCGCGAGGTGGCCGTCAAGGTGCTGCGCCCGGGCATGCTGCCCGTGATCGAGAACGACCTGGGCCTGATGCGCCTGATGGCCGGGTGGGTGGAGAGCCTGTCGGCCGACGGCAAGCGGCTCAAGCCCCGCCAGGTGGTGGCCGAATTCGACAACTACCTGCACGACGAGCTGGACTTGGTGCGCGAGGCCGCCAATGCCGCGCAGCTGCGCCGCAACATGCAGGGGCTCGAACTGGTGCTGATCCCCGAGATCCTCTGGGACTTCTGCCATGCCGAGGTGCTGGTGATGGAGCGCATGAAGGGCGTGCCCATCAACCAGATCGAACGCCTTCGGGCCGCGGGGGTGGACATCCCCAAGCTGGCGCGCGACGGGGTCACGATCTTCTTCACCCAGGTGTTCCGCGACGGCTTCTTCCACGCCGATATGCACCCGGGCAACATCCAGGTGAGCCTGGAGCCGGAGACCTTCGGGCGCTACATCTCGCTGGACTTCGGCATCGTCGGCACGCTGACCGAGTTCGACAAGGAATACCTCGCGCAGAACTTCACGGCGTTCTTTCGCCGCGACTACAAGCGCGTGGCGGAGCTGCACATCGAAAGCGGCTGGGTGCCGGCCCACACGCGCGTGAACGAGCTGGAGGCGGCCATCCGCACCGTGTGCGAGCCGTACTTCGACCGCCCGCTCAAGGAGATCTCGCTCGGCATGGTGCTGATGCGGCTGTTCCAGACCTCGCGGCGCTTCCATGTGGAGATCCAGCCGCAGCTGGTGCTGCTGCAAAAGACGCTGCTCAACATCGAGGGCCTGGGACGCCAGCTCGACCCCGACCTGGACCTGTGGAGCACCGCCAAGCCGTTCCTCGAAAAGTGGATGCTCGACCAGATGGGGCCGCAGCGCCTGTGGCGCGAGCTGCGCGCCGAGGCGCCGCGCTTTGCCAAGATGCTGCCCGAGCTGCCGCGCCTGCTGCACGGCTACCTGCGCGAGCGGCCGCACGACCACCGACGCGAGCTGCTGGAACTGCTGGCCGCGCAAAAACGCACCAACCGCCTGCTGCAGAGCCTGATCTACGGTGGCATGGGATTTGTATTGGGGCTGCTGGCGATGCAGCTGCTGGTCCGCGTGCGGCTCTTCTAGCCTTTTTCCGACCCCTCCCTTTCCCCTTACCCCTCCCTACGCGACATACGAGGAGCATGCCGTGCTGTTGACCCTGGTCATTGTCTATCTGCTGATCACCATCGCCATCGGCCTGCTCGCAGCGCGGCGGGTGAAGAACTCGGCGGACTTCGCCATCGCCGGGCGGCACCTGCCGCTGTACATGATCGTGACGACCACGTTCGCCACGTGGTTCGGCTCCGAGACGGTGCTGGGCATTCCGGCCAAGTTCATCGAGGGCGGGCTGGGCAACGTGGTGGAAGACCCGTTCGGCGCGGGCTTCTGCCTGATCCTCGTGGGGCTGTTCTTCGCGGCGCGCCTGTACCGCATGACGCTGCTGACCATCAGCGACTACTACCGCGAGCGCTACGGCCGCGCGGTCGAGATCGTGTGCTCGCTCATCATCATGCTGAGCTACCTGGGCTGGGTGTCGGCGCAGGTGACGGCGCTGGGCCTGGTGTTCAACCTGCTGTCCGGCGGTGCCATCAGCATTCCGATGGGCATGACCATCGGGGTGGTCTCCATCTTGGCCTACACGCTGTTCGGCGGCATGTGGTCGGTGGCGGTGACGGACTTCATCCAGATGATCATCCTGGTGGGCGGGCTCGCGATCATCGCGGTCTTCGCCGGCAACATGGCCGGCGGGGCGGACAAGGTGATCGAGCTGGCCAGCAGCCGCGACCTGTTCCGCTTCCTGCCCGAGCCCAAGCTGCACGACATTCTGTTCTTCATCGCGGCGGGCATCACGATGATGTTCGGCTCCATTCCGCAGCAGGACGTGTTCCAGCGCGTCATGTCGGCCAACAACATCCGGGCGGCCACGCGCGGCCCGGTGATCGGCGGCATCTGCTACATCCTGTTCGCCTTCGTGCCCATGTTCCTGGTGGCCAGCGCGCTCATCATCATGCCGACCGAAACGGCCGAACTGCTCAAGGACGACCCGCAGAAGGTGCTCCCCACGCTGGTGCTGCAGAAGATGCCGTTCATCATGCAGGTGTTCTTCTTTGGTGCGCTGCTGTCCGCCCTCAAGTCCACGGCCTCGGCCACGCTGCTGGCGCCCAGCGTCACGTTCACCGAGAACATCTGGCGCCAGTTCCGCCCGAACGGCACCGACAGCGACCGCCTGCGTACCATGCGCATCAGCACGCTGGTGTTCAGCGCCCTGGTGCTGGCCTATTCGATCCACATGCAGGGCACGTCGATCTATGAACTGGTGTCGGGTGCCTACCAGGTGCCGCTGGTGGGGGCCTTCGTGCCGCTGGTCTTCGGCCTCTATTGGAAGCGCGCGACGACCCAGGGCGCCATCCTGGCCATCATCGCGGGCCTGTCGTCGTGGCTGCTGTTCCTGGCCACGCCGGCCGGCGCCGTGTTCCCGGCCCAGCTGGCGGGCGTGCTGGCCGCCACGGCGGGCATGCTGATCGGTTCGCTGGCGCCGCAGGGGCTGCGCAACGTGCATGCATCGCACCACCCGGTGGCAGGGGTGGAGCAGGCGTGAAGGGGGTTGGGACGCGGTGCCTATAATTGAAGGTTTTGCACTTTCCATCGCACACGCTCAAGATGCCTATCTATGCTTATAAATGCGGTTCCTGTGGCCACGCCAAGGATGTGCTGCAAAAAATCTCGGACGCCCCCCTCACGGTGTGTCCGGCCTGCGGGGCCGAGGCCTTCACCAAGCAGGTGACGGCGGCCGGCTTCCAGCTCAAGGGCTCGGGCTGGTACGTGACCGATTTCCGGGGCGGCAACAGCGGTGCGGGCGGCTCCAAGCCCGACGCCACGGCCCCCGCCGCCGCATCGCCTGTCAGCGACAGCGCCCCCAAGAAGGAATCCGCCAGCCCGGCGCCCGCGCCGGCCGCCAGCAGTTCCGACACCAAGAAGAACTGAACGGCCCCGGATGTCCGCTTTGCGCAAATGGCTGTTCACCGGCCTTCTGGTCATCGTTCCCGGCGTTATCACGGCCTGGGTGCTGAACTGGATCGTGAGCACGCTCGACCAGACCCTGCAGATCCTGCCCGGCTCCTGGCAGCCCGACAAGCTGCTGGGCTTTCACATTCCCGGCTTCGGGGTGCTGCTCACCCTGGGCATCCTGCTCGCGGTCGGCGCGCTCACCAGCAACTTCGCGGGGCGCAAGCTGGTGGAGTGGGGCGATGCCCTGGTGAGCCGCATCCCGGTGGTGCGCTCGATCTACTCCAGCGTCAAGCAGGTGTCGGACACGCTCTTTTCCGAGGGCGGCAACGCCTTTCGCACCGCCGTGCTGGTGCAGTGGCCGCGCGAGGGCGTGTGGACGGTGGCGTTCATCACCGGCACGCCGAGCGGTGAAGTGGCGGCCTACCTGCGCGATGAATACGTGAGCGTCTATGTTCCCACCACCCCCAACCCGACGGGCGGCTACTTCGTGATCCTGCGCAAGAGCGATTGCATCGAGCTCGAAATGAGCGTCGATGCGGCACTCAAGTACATCGTCTCCATGGGGGTGGTCGCACCCCCGGATCTCACGCCGCCCGATTCCCGATAACACCTCGTCGCATGCCCGCTTGCCGCGGGTGTGCGGAAACCTTGTCGCGCTCCACGAGGGCGCAGGAAGACTCTCCAATGGCCATGCGTTCCCACTACTGCGGTCTCGTCACCGAAGCCCTCCTGGGCCAAACCGTCACCCTCGCGGGCTGGGTGAACCGCCGCCGCGACCATGGCGGCGTGATCTTCATCGACCTGCGCGACCGCGAAGGCTACGTGCAGGTGGTGTGCGACCCCGACCGCGCCGAGATGTTCAAGACGGCCGAAGGCGTGCGCAACGAGTTCTGCGTGCAGGTCAAGGGCCTGGTGCGCGCGCGCCCCGAGGGCACGACCAACGACAGCCTCAAGAGCGGCAAGATCGAGGTGCTGTGCCATGAGCTGAACGTGCTCAACCCCTCGGTCACGCCCCCCTTCCAGATCGACGAGGAGAACCTGTCGGAAACCACGCGACTCACGCACCGCGTGCTGGACCTGCGCCGCCCGTACATGCAGAACAACCTGATGCTGCGCTACCGCGTGTCGATGGAGGTGCGCAAGTTCCTCGACGCCAACGGCTTCGTGGACATCGAAACCCCCATGCTCACCAAGAGCACGCCCGAAGGCGCGCGCGATTACCTGGTGCCCAGCCGCGTGCACGACGGCCAGTTCTTCGCGCTGCCGCAGTCGCCCCAGCTGTTCAAGCAGCTCTTGATGGTGGCCGGCTTCGACCGCTACTACCAGATCACCAAGTGCTTTCGCGACGAAGACCTGCGCGCTGATCGCCAGCCCGAGTTCACCCAGATCGATATCGAAACGTCGTTCATGGAAGAGCAGGACATCCGCGACATGTTCCAGGGCATGATCAAGACGGTGTTCCAGAACACGCTGGGCGTGGACCTGGGCGAGTTCCCGGTCATGACGTACCAGGACGCGGCCTACCGCTACGGCTCCGACAAGCCCGACCTGCGCGTGAAGCTCGAATTCACCGAGCTGACGGAGGTGATGAAGGACGTGGATTTCAAGGTGTTCTCGGGCGCTGCCAACATGAAGGGCGGCCGCGTGGTGGCCCTGCGCGTGCCCGGCGGCGCGCGCGAAACCGGCGGCCTCTCGCGCGGCGAGATCGACGGCTATACCGAGTTCGTGAAGATCTACGGCGCCAAGGGCCTGGCCTACATCAAGGTCAACGAGCTGGCCAAGGGTCGCGACGGTCTGCAGTCGCCCATCGTCAAGAACATCCATGACGCGGCCATCGCCGAGATCCTCAAGCGCACCGGCGCACAGGACGGCGACCTGCTGTTCTTCGGCGCCGACAAGGAAAAGGTCGTCAACGACGCCATCGGCGCGCTGCGCATCAAGATCGGCCACAGCGAGTTCGGCAAGAAGAACGGCCTGTTCGAGGACCGCTGGGCGCCTCTGTGGGTGGTGGACTTCCCGATGTTCGAGTTCGACGAGGACTCCCAGCGCTACACCGCCGTGCACCATCCCTTCACCGCGCCCAAGGACGGCCACGAGGACTGGATGGTCACCGCACCCGAAAAGTGCATCTCCAAGGGCTACGACATGGTGCTCAACGGCTGGGAGATGGGCGGCGGCTCCGTCCGTATCCACCGTGCCGACGTGCAGCAGAAGGTGTTCGATGCCCTCAAGATCACGCCCGAGGAAGCGCAGCAGAAGTTCGGCTTCCTGCTGGACGCCCTGCAGTACGGTGCGCCACCGCATGGCGGCCTGGCCTTCGGCCTGGACCGCATCGTCACGCTGATGACGGGCGCCGAGTCGATCCGCGACGTGATCGCCTTCCCCAAGACGCAGCGTGCGCAGTGCCTGCTGACGCAGGCGCCGAGCCCGGTGGACGAAAAGCAGCTGCGCGAGCTGCACATCCGCCTGCGCAACCCCGACGCCGTCAAGGCGGCCTGATCCGTCCAGGCGCACGGCCGATCCCCCGGGACCGCTGAAGCGATGGACCCCCAAGCGGCAGGAGCGTCATGTTCCTGCCGCTTTTTTCATTGAAGGACGCGTTGATGCAAACCCGCAAAGTGACCCGGCTCTCCGTGGCCCTGCTGGCCCTGGTGGCTGCGCTGGCCGGCTGTGGCGAGAAGAAGACCGAGCTGGGGCAGGGCGGCTCCGTCGTCACCGGCTCGGCCGGCCCGGAAGGGGCGCGCAACGCCGCGCGCGAACTGGTGCGCTGCGACGCGCCCGTGGCCACGCTGGCGCTGGCCGAGAACCCGAACGGCTACGTCATGGGGTCGGGCTACCAACTGCCGGCCTCGCCTGTGCCGCTGATCAAGCTGCTGGCGCAGCAAAGCGGCTGCTTTCGCGTGGTGGACCGTTCCGCCGGCCTGCGGGGCACGGTGCAGGAGCAGGACCTGAAGGACGCGGGCGTTCTGCGCAAGAACTTCACGGTGCAAAAGGGCCGGGGCTACGAGGCGCAGTACACGCTCACGCCCAGCCTCACGTTCAGCGAGCAGGACGCGGGCCGCGGGCTGTCCGGCGTCATCGCCATGATCCCGGTGCTGCGCGACATCGCGGGCCTGGCCGGCCTGGTGGAGCAGGTCAAGTTCAAGGAAGCGCAGACGGCCCTGCTGCTGTCCGACAACGAGACCACCGAGCAGGTGGCGGCCTCCACCGGTGCGGCGCGGTCCACCGACCTGGGCGTGGGCGGGCTGGTGTTCGGCAAGCTGGGCGGGGCGGCCGGCGCGGGCTGGAGCAATACCAACGAGGGCAAGGTGATCGCCGCGGCCTTCCTGGATGCGCACAACCAGCTCGTCACGCAGGTGCGCGCGCTGCAGGCCAAGGAAATGCCGCCGCCCGTGGCCACGGCACGCCAATCCTCGGGACGCTGACGCGCCGGGCGCAGCGACTCGGGGGGCACCGGGTCGCCCGAGTGGGTGATGGGGCAGGGAAGGCGGAACAGGGTGCGGGGGTGTGGCACGCATTGTGCTGCTGTCTTCGGCCCCGTCGTGCAGGCCCTGCCTGGATGGCAGAGGGCAAACCCCATGCCGATGGCATGCGGTTTGCGCCATGCATGCATCACAATCTGGGCCATCGCCCAGGCAAAAGGACTTCCTGTGTCTCACGCGTCTCCCTTTCTGGCCACCCCCGAGCAATGGTTACGGTACATGCCGGCGGCGCAGCACCAGCGACAGGAATTGAGACTGGTCGAGAACGCATGGGACCACCTGTCCTTGCTGTCATCCCTGTCGCTGCTGTCGTCCAAGGCCTCCTCCGGCCATGATCTGGCGCAGGCCCGCAGGGACTTCGCCGCGCTGTCGGCCGACCTGATGCGCGGTCTGGCCGGCGAGGCGCTCAAGAACCGGATCAGCGATCTCGCCTCGCGCGCCCAGGTCTGCATCGATGTGCTGGTGCGCAACCTCTTCGAGCGCACGGCCGACATCGGCTTTTTCGCCACCGACGTGGGCGTGGCCGAATTCCTGGGACATCCCGACCCCGGCACCCGCCCCGCCATCGCCGCCCGGCTGCGCGAGTACGCCGACAAGTACACGGTCTACGGCAACATCTTCCTGTTCGACACCGCTGGCCGGCCGTGCGCCCAGTTGCATGCGGTGGAGCCGATCGCCTCCGAGGCGCAGCGGCAGGCTGACCAGGCGTTTCTGCTGTCGGTGCTGCAAAGCCATGCGCCCTATGCCGAGCACTACGCGGTGCACGGTTTCAGCGGCGAGGCTGGCAAGACGCTCATGTACGCCCGGCGCGTGGATTTCGAGGGGCATGCGGCGGGTGTGCTGTGTCTGCAGTTCAAGCTGGCCGACGAAATGCCGGCCATCTTCGCCTCGGTGCAGGACGGCGGTCGCCCGCAGGGCCAGGGCTGCGACGCCGTGCTCGCGCTCACGGACGGCCAGGGCCGCGTGCTGGTGTCCAGCGACCCGCTGCAGCTGCCGGCCGGCTGGCCGGTGCCGCAGGCCGCGGCCGCCGGTGTGCAACCGATCCACCATGCGAGCCGGCGCTACCTGATGGTCGTGCGCGACGCCGAGGGTTTCCAGGGTTATGCCGGGCCGGGCTGGCGCGGCGTGGCGCTGCTTCCCCTGGACGTGGCCTTCGACGAAGCGGCCCAGAGCGATGCCGACGCTTTTCCCGTCGAACTGGCAGGCCACGCCGATGTGCTGTCGCAGGAACTGCGCGATATTCCGGCGCGCTCGGCCACCATCCAGTCGGCGCTGGAGCGCTCGGTGTGGAACGGCCTGCTGGACCTGCACCAGCTCGGTGGCGACGCGGCGGCGCCCCGCGAGCTGCAATTCGCCAAGACCTTGCTGTCCGAGATTGGCGCCACCGCCCGCAAGACGGCGCTGGCCTTCGCCAGCGCCCTGCAGGACCTGTACGGCGTGGTCATGCGTTCGCTGCTGAGCGATGCCCGGGGCCGCGCGTCGCTGGCGATGCAGATCCTGGACCGCAACCTGTACGAGCGGGCCAACGACTGCCGCTGGTGGGCGTTGACGCCGCAATTCGCCCGCACCCTGGAGGCCGGCACGCCGGGCTGCGAACAGGCCACCGCGGTGCTGCAGGGCATCAACCGGCTCTACACCGTGTACGCCTGCCTAGTGCTGTTCGACCGCGAGGGCCGCGTGGTGGCCGTCTCCCAGCCCGGCCAGGCGCGCCAGGTGGGCACGTCACTGGACGAGGAATGGGTCGGCCGCTGCCTGCGCCTGCAGGGCAGCC
>NZ_BAAJYR010000126.1:0-10139 GCF_057546605.1 Acidovorax sp. KPB24-03
CTGCGCGGCCCCATCGGCCCCTGCCGGCGACGGCCCGGCGCGGCCGGCGGGCGGCCACGGCAATGCCGCCTTCATCGGTGGCTACGACGCCAACCAGGACGGCCAGGTCACCCGCGCCGAATACGACGCGGTGCGCAAGCAGCGCTTCGCGGCTGCCGACACCAACCGGGACGGCTGGCTCAGCGAAGCCGAATACGTGGCCGAGTTCGAGGGGCGCCTGCAGCAGCAGTACGCCGCCCAGAAGCGCCCGCCCGACGCGGCCCATGCGGCGTCGATCCAGCAGGCCCATGTGCGATTTGGCATCCTGGACAAGAACAAGGATGGCCGCCTGACCGAGGACGAAGAACTCGCCATCGCCGACCGGACCTTCAAAGGCGCGGACACCAACGGCGACGGCGTGGTCAATGCCGCCGACGCCAAGAAGCCTTGAGGCCGCCATCCATGCCTGCCATGCACACCGCCCCTTTCTTGCCGTGGCTGCGGCGCGCCGGCCTGGCGCTGGCCCTGGGCCTTTGCGGCCTGGCCCGCGCCCACACGCCCTACCTGCTGCCCGCAAGCTTCGACATCGAGCCCGGCTCCACCGTCAGCGTGGACGCCGGCTTCACCGAGAAGTTCTTCCTGCCTGACGTGGCGTTCGGCGACACGCGCTTTGCCATCACCACGCCCGATGGCGGCACGCTGCCGTTCGGCGATGTGCGCCAGTTCAAGACGCGCACCGTGGCCGAGCAGAAGCTGCCCGGCGCCCAGGGCACGTACCGGCTCAGCACCGGCCCGCGCCTGGGCGCGATCTTTCGCAGCTGGGAGCACGGCGGCAAGGTCGAGGTGGCACGCGACCCCGCCACGCCGATGCCGCCCGGCGCCAGGCTGCTGAGCCACTACCAGTCGCTATCCATCTCCGAGGCCTATGTGACCGCGGGGCCCCCCACGCGGGCCGCGCTGGCGGGCTCGGGCAAGGGGCTGGAGATCGTGCCCGCCACGCACCCGAGCGATCTGTTCGCCAACGAAGCCTTCGACTTCGCCGTGCAGTTCGACGGCCAGCCGCTGGCCGGGCAGAAAGTGGACCTCTACCGCTCGGCGATGGACCTCGCCAGCCAGCACAGCGCCGAGAGCCTGAAGACCGATGCGCAAGGCCGCATCCACTACGTGCCGCCACAGCCCGGCGTGTACCTGGCCCTGGTGCGCCACCGTGCGCCCGCGCCGCAAGGCGCGGCGGCCCCGATGTACGGCCACAACTACACGCTGACCTTCCGGGTGCTGGCCCCGTAGCGCGCGGTGAGGGGCGTCAGCCCCGCATCAACGCCTCGATCTCGTCCGCCTTCACCGGCACGCCGCGCGTGATCAGCTCGCAGCCGCCGTCGGTGACGATGGCGTCGTCCTCGATGCGGATGCCCAGATGATGGAAGGCCTCGGGCACGCCCGGGGCCGGGCGCACGTACAGGCCCGGCTCGATCGTCAGCACCATGCCGGGCCGCAGGATGCGGCTGGGGCGGTTGGCGATGGTCTCGCCCGAGAGCGGGTCCTTGCGCTCGCTGACCTGCCCGACCTCGGACGGCTCCACGTAGCTGCCGCAGTCGTGCACGTCCATGCCCAGCCAGTGGCCGGTGCGGTGCATGTAGAACTGGAAGTAGGCGCGGCTGTCGATCACGTCCTGCGCCGTGCCCACGGTGTTCCTGTCGAGCAGGCCCAGGTCCAGCATGCCCTGCGCCAGCACGGCCACCGTGGCGTCGTGCGGGTCGTTGAAGCGGGCGCCGGCCTTCGTCGCCGCGATGGCCGCGTCCTGGCTGGCCAGCACCAGGTCGTACAGCGCGCGCTGCGGCCCGGTGAAGCGGCCGTTGGCGGGAAAGGTGCGCGTGATGTCGCTGGCGTAGCCGTCGAGTTCGCAGCCCGCATCGATCAGCACCAGTTCGCCATCGCGCACCAGGGCGGCGTCGGCGCGGTAGTGCAGCACGCAGGCATTGGCGCCGGCGGCGACGATGGAGTTGTAGGCCGGGCACTGCGAGCCGGCTTCGCGGAAGGCATGCAGCAGTTCGGCGTCCAGGTGGTACTCCCGCACGTCCTCGCCCGCGCGCAGCATGCGCGCGCTGCGCTGCATGGCGCGGATGTGGGCCTGGGCGCTGATGGCCGAGGCGCGGCGCATGGTGTCCTGCTCGTGCGCGTCCTTCACCAGCCGCATTTCGTCGAGCAACGTGCACAGGTCGTCCTGCTGCGCCGGGCACAGCGCGCCGTAGCGCACCCGTGCGCGCACTTGGTTCAGCCAGCCCTCCACGCGCGCGGCCAGGCCGGTGTGGATGGCGAATGGGTACCAGACCCGGGTGCGGTTTTCGAGCAGGCGGGGCAGTTGCGACTCCAGCACGGCGGCCGAGTGCGCGGCGTCCACGCCCAGCGTGCCCACGGCGGCCTCGGGGCCCAGGCGGTAGCCGTCCCAGATCTCGCGCTCCAGGTCCTTGGGCTGGCAAAACAGCGTGCTCTGGCCCTGCGCCGTGATCACCAGGCAGGCGCCCGGCTCGGTGAAGCCGGTGAGATAGTAAAAGTAGCTGTCGTGCCGGTACAGGAAGTCGCTGTCGCGGTTGCGCGGGCGCTCCGGGGCGGTGGGCACGATGGCGATGCCGCCTTCGCCGAGCATCGAAGCAAGGCGGGCGCGGCGCTGGGCGTAGAGGGAGTTCTGTGGGCTCATGCAGGCATTCTCAGGGCATCGGCCGGGGGGCATTTGCAATTCCACTGGGCAAATTACATTTCGAATCATTGCAGGCACGCGCCGCCCCGGCGTTGCCCGCAAAGCGTTCGAGAATGGCGGGCTCCCCCTCTCCTGGATCGCGCATGTCCGGTTTCGCCCCGCTGCAGTTCATTTTGACGACCTTCCTGCCGCTGCTGGGCCTGGGGTTGACGGTGGCCCTGCTGGGCTACGGCGCCTATGCCCTGTGGGTCGATGTGCCGCAAAAGCTGGTGCTGTCGCGCCGGGCCCTGCTGGTGCTGTGCGGCGTGGCGCTGCTGTGCAACGCATGGCTGGGGCTGCGCCTGTACCTGTCGCACAGCGAGCGTCAGGAATGGAAGGACGGCGCCGTGCACCGCGCCAGCCGCGAGCGCTTTGCGCTGGCGCAGGATTTCCAGTACGGCGAGTTGCTGATCCCGGCCGGCAGCCTGGTCAACCGCCAGGACCCGTTCGACAAGGGCGAGCCGTCGCGCCCCGTGGCGCTGCATGGGCTGGAAGCGGTGCGGTTTTCGCAGCCGGTGCTGGTGGCTGGGGTGTGGGCCAGCGCGCTGCAGGTCAACCCGCTGCGCGTGGAGCTGGCGCAGGACCAGCGCATCGGCCCGCTCTACCGCTACGACGCGTCCAGCCAGGGCTGGGTGGCCAACAAGCTGGTGCCCGCGCTGGCCTGCAAGAAGGGCCAGATGGCCGTGTTCCAGGTGCCGCACATTCCCTACGACGTGCCGGCGGAGGTGGGCAAGCCGCCACCGGACGGCCCTGCCGCGCGCTTTCTGCCCAGCCAATGGCTGTTCCGCAACTGCGAGGCGGCGCCACCCATTGCCGTGCAGCCCGCAAACGGCGGCACCACACCGGCCCAGTGATCGCAAGGCGCCCAAAAAGGCCGCCCCAAGGCCTCAGCGGTTGAGCTGCGCCAGCCGCTGCGGCGTGCCCACATCGGTCCAGCGGCCGGTGTAGAGCGATGCGGTGACGCGGCCCGCGTCCATGGCCCGGCGCAGCAGCGGTGCCAGCGCGGCGCTGATCCCCGTCGGATTGCCGGCGGGCACATCGCACCAGGGCGCGCCGAACAACTCCGCCCGCAGCAGTGCGAGGGTGCTGTAGGTGTAGCGCGGCGCGGTGCTGTCGGCCGGCAGGTTCAGCGCCAAGCCGGCGTCCGACCGGCCGAAGTCCCCGCGCGGGTGGTGCTCCGGGTTGGGCACCAGCCACAGATGGGCCAGCGCGGTGCTGGCGGCAAAGCGCTGCGCGGCATCGGTCGCGAACACGAAATCGGGCGCGAACACATCGCCCGCCGCCAGCCAGAAGACGGGCCCCAACTGCGGCAGCGCCCGCGCGATGCCGCCGGCGGTCTCCAGCGCACCACCGAAGTCGCGGCCTTCGTGCGAGTATGAAATCGATAGCAGGCTGCCGGCGGATTCATTGCCCTGGAGGCCGAAATGACCCCCAAACCGCTCGCTGATCTGCTCGCCCAGCCACGCCGTGTTGATGACGGCGCGTGGCACGCCCGCCTGGGCCAGCGCACGCAGGTGCCACTCCAGCAGCGGCACGCCCTGCACCGCCAGCAGCGGCTTCGGGCACGCATCGGTCAGCGGGCGCATGCGCTCGCCGCGGCCGGCGGCCAGCACCATGGCGGGAATCTGCGCGCCTCCCTGGACCGGCAATGGGGTCTGCACGGCTGCGTTCATGCCGCAACGCCCTGGGCCACCGCACCGCGCTGCAGCGCATGCCGCTGCGCCCGTGCCGGTTCGAACAAGGCCAGCAGCGCGGCCATCAGCGACTCGGCCTTGGCCGAATGGTCGCCGCCGAAATTGCACACGTACACATCCAGCGTGACCGCGCCCAGTTCGGGCCAGGTGTGCACGCAAAGGTGCGACTCGGCCAGCAGCAGCGTGGCCGTCACGCCGCCCGGCCCCTGCGCGGTGGCCGGGAAGGTGTGGAACAGCTGCCCCACGGCCTGCAGCCCGGCCGCCTGCACGGCGCCAGCGCAGGCGCGGCCCAGCGCGGCAGCATCGGTCAGCCAGTGCGGCGCGCAGCGGCATTGCTGGAGATCGGCGGTGAGGTGCAGGCCTTGCATGGGGCTGCACTGTAGTGCATCGGGCCCCGGGGACGGAGCCCAGGGAGCCGCCCCGGTAAAATGCCGGGTTTTCCCCCCACCGCCCCCTTCCGGAGCCGCCCCTGATGGCCAATTCTCAACAAATGGCGAATGCGATCCGCGCACTCGCAATGGATGCAGTTCAACAGGCCAATTCCGGCCACCCCGGCGCCCCGATGGGCATGGCCGACATGGCCGTCGCGCTGTGGGGCCGCCATCTGCGGCACAACCCCGCCAACCCGCACTGGCTGGACCGCGACCGCTTCGTGCTGTCCAACGGCCACGGCTCCATGCTGCTGTACGCGCTGCTGCACCTCACGGGCTACGACCTGCCCATCCAGGAGCTGAAGAACTTCCGCCAGCTGCACAGCAAGACGGCCGGCCACCCCGAATACGGCATCACGCCCGGCGTCGAGACGACCACCGGCCCCCTGGGCCAGGGCATCACCAACGCCGTGGGCTTCGCGCTGGCCGAGAAGCTGCTCGCCAAGGAATTCAACCGCGACGGCCATGCCGTGGTGGACCACCACACCTACGTCTTCCTGGGCGATGGCTGCCTGATGGAAGGCATCAGCCAGGAAGCGCTGTCGCTGGCAGGCGCCTGGAAGCTCAACAAGCTGATCGCGCTGTATGACGACAACGGCATCAGCATCGACGGCCAGGTCGCCCCCTGGTTCGTGGACGACACCCCGGCCCGCCTGCGCGCCTGCGGCTGGAACGTGATCGGCCCCGTGGACGGCCACGACGTCGAAGCCGTGGCGGCCGCGGTGCAAAGCGCCAAGACCTCCACCGACAAGCCCACGCTCATCGTCTGCAAGACCGCCATCGGCAAGGGCTCGCCCAACCGCGCGAACACCTCCAAGGCCCACGGTGAACCCCTGGGCGCCGACGAGATCACGCTCACGCGCAACGCCATCGGCTGGAGCCACGTGCCCTTCGAGATCCCGGCCGAGGTCTATGCCGACTGGAGCGCCAAGGACACCGGCGCCCAGGCCGAAGCCGAATGGCAGCAGCGCTTCGACGCCTATGCCGCCGCCTTTCCCGAACTGGCCGCCGAATTCACCCGCCGCATGGCCGGCGACCTGCCCAAGCACTTCGCGCAGACCGCCGTGGACACCGTGGTCGGCATGCACACCAAGGGCGAAACCGTGGCCAGCCGCAAGGCCAGCCAGCTGGCCCTGGAAGCCTTCACCGCGCAACTGCCCGAGCTGCTGGGCGGCAGCGCCGACCTGACCGGCTCCAACCTCACCAACACCAAGAGCACGCCGGCCCTGCGCTTCGACGAACACGGCGACGTGCAGCAGGTGGAAGTGAACGTGGGCGCCGAGACGGTGCGCGTCGGCGGGCGCCACATCAACTACGGCGTGCGCGAATTCGGCATGGCCGCGATCATGAACGGCATCGCCCTGCACGGCGGCTTCATCCCCTACGGCGGCACCTTCCTCACGTTCAGCGACTACAGCCGCAACGCCATCCGCATGGCCGCGCTGATGAAGCTTCGCGTGGTGCACGTGTTCACCCACGACTCCATCGGCCTGGGCGAAGACGGCCCGACCCACCAGTCGATCGAGCACGCCGCCAGCCTGCGCCTCATCCCGAACCTGGACGTGTGGCGCCCGAGCGATACGACCGAAACCGCCGTCGCCTGGAGCGTGGCCCTGTCCAACCGCACCCAGCCCACGGCCCTGCTGCTGTCGCGCCAGAACATCGCCTATGCCCCCAAGCGCGACCTGGGCGACATCAGCCGCGGCGCGTACGTGCTGTCCGAGCCGGCCGACGTGGGCATCAAGAAGAAGGCCCAGGCCGTCATCATCGCCACGGGTTCGGAAGTGCAACTGGCGCTCAAGGCGCAGCAACTGCTGGCCACGCGCAAGATCGCCGTGCGCGTGGTGTCCATGCCCAGCACGACGACCTTCGACCGCGAAGACACCAAGTACAAGCAATCCGTGCTGCCCGCCGGCATCCCCCGCATCGCGGTGGAGATGGGCGTGACCGACGGCTGGTGGAAATACGGCTGCGCCGCCGTGGTCGGCATCGACACCTTCGGCGAATCGGCCCCGGCGCCGGTGCTGTTCAAGCACTTCGGCTTCACGGAAGAGAACGTGGCCGATACGGTGCAGGCGGTGCTGCGCAAACGTTGATCGATCCAACCCTGCGCGATGGGGGATTCTGCCGACCTGCTCCAGATTGGCAGAAAACTCCCGCCGCGCTTGAAAACATCAGGAACCACCTGCCGGAATGAAGAGCGCGTCCAGAGCTACCAAAATCATGGCTGCCGTTGCAGGTGGCCTGCTGCTTTGCGGCGCGGCTGGGCTTTTCATGGCGGGTGCATTGTTCGAGTCCAGCGGGGTGGATCGAGGTTCTTTCGTGTACCGCCTTGGCGCGCCCGAATACCTTCGATCGGTGGAGATTCTGGACGAATGCCAAAAACCGAGATACCGCTGGAAGGGCCGTGACGGCGAGAGCAGCCCTTATTCGTCAGTCACCTACGGCAGTCTGAAGAGCTCGGCTGATTTAGTGCAATCGTATCGAAGCGCTTTCGATAAAAAATCATGCAAAGTGAAAGACGAAATCCAGAGCGTGGGCAACAAAAAATCATTTGGCGCTCGTTTGCGCGCAGCAGGATTTCTTATCGGTTGACCTATTCATCACCGACGCAGGCGGTTGCAAAGAAGTCACTCTCGATTTCCTGGAAAACTATTAATCCGCTGGAGACGAATGAGCAAGCGCAAAGATATTGTGGACGGGAGCGAAGCCGCGGCGAAAGCCTATGGCCTCGTATACACCTGCCATCTGGGCTGGCTGGATCTGGGCCATATGGATCCCAAATCCACCCGTGCGCACACGGGAGCTTCCGCGCTTTGGAAAGAAATCAACGCGGGAGGTCCGGATGTGCGGCACTGCATGGGCACCCTTCGGCAGATCTGCACGCTGCCGGCGCTTTCGAATGTCTATCCTGCGGCGAAATTTCCCGACCAGTCTTCCACTGGCTTCAAGCTGACGTACAAGCAGGACATGGGCAAGCGCGTGTTCGGCGCCAACCTGTCGACAGGCGTATCGCGGGAATACATCGTTCGCCACCACCTGTCCACCGACGAAAAGAAATCCGTAGCATTGGCGATCTTCATGGAAGTCAGCCTGGAATTCGAAAATTACCAGGAATACTTTCCCAAATTCATCACGGACAGCGGGTTCAGCCAGGAAGACCTGGTTTCCAACCTGATCGGCTTTCACATCGCGGTCGGCACCGTGACCAAATCGCAGGTGATCGCCATGGCCAAACCCGTCTCCAAAGCCACGGCTTTGGCCATCTGGGATCGCAACGGGGCCGTGGGCGCCAACAAGAACAGGGGCTTCAAGCCCATGCTCAGCCCGGACACCTCGGCGATGACCGACACGGCGTGCATCAACGAGTGCGGCGGCCTGACGCCCCGGGTGCCCGATTTTCTGAAAAGCATTCTCCCGGCGAGAAAGGGCGAGCTTTTCATGAACAACGTACTGGGTAGCTCTTGAGGTTCATTCAAGGGCTTTTTATCAATCTTTTCTTTTTACTGAGGATAGTTCCATGACGATCAAGATTGGCATCAATGGCTTCGGCCGCATCGGCCGCATGGTGTTCCGCGCCGCCGTGCAGAACTTCTCCGACATCGAGGTCGTCGGCATCAACGACCTGCTGGAGCCCGACTACCTGGCGTACATGCTCCAGTACGACTCGGTGCATGGCCGCTTCAAGGGCACCATCGCGGTGGAGGGGAACACCCTGGTCGTCAACGGCAAGAAGATCCGCCTCACGCAGGAACGCGACCCGGCGCAGCTCAAGTGGAACGAGGTCGGCGCGGACGTCGTGATCGAGGCCACGGGCCTGTTCCTGACCAAGGAAACGGCGCAAAAGCACATCGACGCGGGCGCGAAGAAGGTCATCCTGTCGGCACCGTCCAAGGACGACACGCCGATGTTCGTGCATGGCGTGAACTGCAATTCCTACGCCGGCCAGCCCATCATCTCCAACGCCTCGTGCACCACCAACTGCCTGGCCCCCGTGGCCAAGGTGCTGAACGACAAGTGGGGCATCAAGCGCGGCCTGATGACCACCGTGCACGCCGCCACCGCGACGCAAAAGACCGTGGACGGCCCGTCCAACAAGGACTGGCGCGGTGGCCGCGGCATCCTGGAAAACATCATCCCCAGTTCCACCGGCGCCGCCAAGGCCGTGGGCGTGGTGATCCCGGCGCTCAACAAGAAGCTGACCGGCATGTCGTTCCGCGTGCCCACCTCCGACGTGTCGGTGGTGGACCTGACCGTCGAGCTGGAAAAGCCCGCTACGTACGCCGAGATCTGCGCTGAAATGAAGTCGCAGTCGGAAGGCGCGCTCAAGGGCATCCTGGGCTACACCGAAGACAAGGTGGTGGCGACCGACTTCCGCGGCGAGAGCTGCACCAGCGTGTTCGATGCCGATGCCGGCATCGCCCTCGACGACACCTTCGTGAAGATCGTGTCCTGGTACGACAACGAATGGGGCTACTCCAACAAGTGCCTGGACATGGTGCGCGTGGTGTCTTCCCGCTGAGACAGCAGCGCCCGCTCGCCGGACCATCGGAACGCGCCTTCGGGCGCGTTTTTCTTTGGGCGAATGGTTTGTGCCGCCATTGGCCGCTTCGCCTCCGCCCATCGGCATGAATGTGAATGGCATCCGCAGGAACGCGCTCGCAACCGTTGCTTTCGGATGCATTGCTCACGTTTCGTCGGACATTGCCCACGCGGCCTGCTGCGATGGGCCTACGCCGGGCGGCAAGCCCAGCCCGAACAATCGGAACCCTGTCGCCAGGGGCTCCCGTCACCGGGACCCGCCCCAAAGCGCCATTCCATCCCTGTCCGGAGAAAAACACCATGCCGACCTTCACCTTGATCCGAACTGCCACTGCCGTGCTGGCGCTGGGCGCGCTTGCCGCCTGCTCCTCCACCCCCAAGCCCACCGAGCAGATGGCCGTGAGCCGCACTGCCGTGGACCGCGCGACCACCGCGCCCAAGGTGGCCGCCAACGCCCCCGTGGAACTGCAGAGCGCCCGTGACAAGTGGACCCAGGCCCAGCAGGCCCTGGACAGCAAGGACTACACGCGGGCGCGCCGCCTGGCCGCCGAAGCGGAAGCCGACGCCCGCGTGGCCGAGACGAAGGCCGAAGCCACGGACAACGCCGCCACGCTGCAGCAGGTCAAGACCAGCATCCAGTCGCTGCAGGACGAAATCACCCGCCGCGCGCCGCCCGTCCCCGGTGCCATGCCGCCGCCCCCTCCCGCGCCAGTGCCCATGGCCGCCCCCATGCCAGCACCCATGCCCGGTGCCATGCCT
>NZ_BAAJYR010000127.1:0-10109 GCF_057546605.1 Acidovorax sp. KPB24-03
TGGCTGGGCATCGACGAGGCGTCGAAGGTGCTGCTGATCTACCTGGCGTGCTTCGCGCCCATCGCCCTGGCGGCCAAGGCCGGCGTTCGCAGCGCCAGCACCGAGCAGCTCAATGCCGCGGCCTCGCTGGGTGCGAGCCGCCTGCAGGTGGTGTGGCATGTGGTGGTGCCGGCGGCGCTGCCGGAGATCCTGGTGGGCCTGCGCATCGCCCTGGGCTTCGGCTGGACGACGCTGGTGGCGGCCGAGATGGTGGCCGCCACCGTGGGCGTGGGGCAGATGGTGCTCAACGCCTCGAACTTCCTGCGCACCGACCTGGTGGTGATGGGCATTCTGGTGATCGGCCTGGTGGCCTGGTCCTTCGACCTGGCGGTGCGCTGGGCCGAGGCGCGGCTGGTGCCGTGGAAGGGGCGTGCCTGAATCCAGGCACCGAAGGCACGCCCGACCCCCGCCGTTGGTCTGGCTTACTTGAGCAGGCCTTCGGCCTTGAGGGCCGCCTGCACCGCAGGGCGGGCGCCCACGCGGGCGTGGTGGGCCGACAGGTGGGTCAGGTGGGACGTGTCCAGGCCCACCACCTTGCCCCAGCCCACGACGGTGAACAGGTAGCCGTCGGCCACCGAGAAATGCTCGCCCATGAGCCATTCCTTGCCGTCGAGCTGGCTGTCCACCCACTGCAGGCGCGACAGGAGCTTTTCGCGCACGGTGGTCTTGTATTCCTCGGGCGTGGACGAACCGAACAGCGGGCTGAAGCCCTTGTGCAGTTCGGTGCCGATGAAGGTCAGCCATTCCTGCAGGCGGTAGCGGGCCAGGGTGCCGTTGGCGGGGGCCAGGTTCTTGAGGGGGGCCTGGTCGGCGATGTATTGCACGATGGCCGGGCCTTCGCGCAGGCGGGTGCCGTCGTCCAGCTCCAGCAGGGGCACGTAGCCCAGCGGGTTGATCGTGTAGTAGTCCGTGCCGTCCTGCAGCTTGTGGCTCTTGGTGCTGGCCAGCACGGGGGTGAAGGCCAGGCCCGCTTCGTGCAGGGCGATGTGGGGGGGAGAGCGAGCAGGCGCCGGGGCTGTAGTAGAGCTTCATGGATGACCCGAAGGTGTGGTGTTGGACAAGCTCTGCATGCTAGCCGGAAGCGGCCGAGGCCGCTGAAGGCGGGGGGCGCCGGGCGCGTGACCGCCTCCAGCTGGCCCAGGTAGTGCAGGGCGTGGGCCCGGTCCGGCCCGCACATGGCCGGCTCGGGCTGCAGCGAGCCGCACACGGCCGGGCGCTCCGGGTGGCCGAAGATGCGGCAGCGCTGCGCATCGTCCAGCTGGATGCAGCGCACGCCGGCCGGCTTGCCCTGGGGCATGCCGGGGATCGGGCTGGTGATCGAGGGGGCCGTGCAGCAGGCGCCGCAGCCGGGCCGGCAGGTCGTCAAATGGAATACCCCATTGGATACTATTAAATTGATAGCAATATGCCCTAGTGGATATTGCGCTGGAGGCCGTTTTGAGGGTTGGAGCAGGGCGGATGGCCCGCCCCAGGCCGTGCGCAGGCGCTTCGCCCGGCCGCTCGCATCTTCGCATGCCGACCCGTGCCGGGCGGGCCGCCGTCCTAGCATGGCAGTCCCCCTGGGCGCCTGGTGCCTTCACGGGGAACCGGCGGCCCACGCCGGTCCAAAAAAACCATCGAAAGGGATTTCATCTTGAAAGTCGCACAGCCTTCCTCCGCTCAGCCGCATGGCGGCCTGTCCCGCAGCGAATCCATGCCCACGCAGGGGGGGCCGAAACTGGCGCCGGAAGTCCGGCGATTCGACACGTTGCAGCACCCGCTCGGGTCGCGCAACGCCCGCAATCCCGGCACCGTCAGCATCGCTCGCAACAACCCCAGCGAATGGTCGCGCGTTGCGTGCACCGAGGGGTCGCTGCTGTCCAACATCGAGGTTCGCCCGCACAAGCGCCTTCTGAACCTGACTGGATCGGACCTCTTCGCCACGGGCGGTTTGAGCCAGACGCAAAAGCGGGACCTGCAGCGCGCGGTCACGTCGGTGGTGATGGCCTACAACACGCTGGCGGAGAAGGCAGGCGCCAAGCCCATCACCATCCATGAAAACCACCTGGCGGGGGACGGCAAAGTGCACGAAGACCGCAAGATCCCCCGCGCATCCAACGAGCGGGACTACGACTACTACCACACGCTGGGCGTCAGCTTCGCCGACAACGGCCGCATGCTTCCGCACTACCACCTGGAGTTCGGCGACAAGATGGGCCGCCACAACGTCGCCCCCATCCTGCAGAGCCTGCGCCACATCGGCCAGCAGGTGTTGGGGCAAGACATCCTGGGCGACAAGGAGATCGCCGCGATTCTCGCCAAGCTGCCCGCAGGCCAGCCGGTGGAAGGCCTGAACGCGCAGCAGATCGAAGCCGCCCGCCAGCGGCTCCCCAACGAGCAGACCGCTCCCGAAGAGCGCGCGAAAAGCCGCGACGATCTTGAATCCGCCTTCATCGCGTTGTCCAGCCAGAACACGGAAGATGCCGAGCCCAAGCGCTTCATCCGCAACATGCACATGAACTCGTTCCGTCCGGCCGAGCCGATGCTCGAATGCTTCTCTGCGGGACACACGTCGGTCATGGACGACCTGGCCAAGGTCGAGGCATACCCCGATTCGGCCGCAGGCCAGCCCGTCGATACCAAGGAGTGGCTCG
This sequence comes from Acidovorax sp. KPB24-03, assembly GCF_057546605.1. Taxonomy (NCBI): domain Bacteria; kingdom Pseudomonadati; phylum Pseudomonadota; class Betaproteobacteria; order Burkholderiales; family Comamonadaceae; genus Acidovorax; species Acidovorax sp. KPB24-03. The sequence continues at coordinate 2,673 of NZ_BAAJYR010000127.1, forward strand.
CGGTGTACCTGGGATTGCGCACCGCCTCGAGAGAACTGGGAGGGTACGAAGGGGGTTCGGAGCCGGAGCGCCAGGCGATCCAGCAGCGCCTGACCGGCGCCATGGGCAAGATTCAGCAGATGCTCAGCCTGCCCTGAAAGGGGCCGGCCCCGCGCCCGCTGCGTGCCGCACTCAGGCGGCCAAGCCCGGCGTGCCCAGCCGGTCGGCCGCCCACAGCACCTGGTCCACCACCGCGCGCACGCGCTGGCGGTGCGGCTCGTGCGCCAGCGTGCCCTGGTCGTCCAGGGCGCTGGCCGCCAGGCCCAGGGCGAAGGACTGCGGGGCCACCCAGCACTCCAGGTTGATGAGCAGGGGCGCCAGGTGGCTCTGCGAGCGCAGGCCGCCCAGGCCGCCGTTGGAAGCGCTCAGCATGCCCACCACCTTGCCGCGGAAGGGGCGGGTGCCGTCGCCCCACACCGGGTGGCCGGCCACGGGGCTGGAGGCCCAGTCGATGGTGTTCTTGAGCAGGGCGGTGTAGCTGCCGTTGTACTCCGGCGAGCAGATGATCCAGCCCGGGTGGGCGTCCAGCGCGGCCTTCAGGCGCAACACGTCGGGCGGGGTGCCGGCGGCTTCCAGGTCGGCGTTGTACATGGGGATGTCGAAGTCCGACAGTTCGAGCAGCGTCACGTCGGCCCCGGCATCGCGCGCGATGTCGGCGGTGGCGCGGGCGAGACGGCGGTTGAACGATTGCTGGCGGGTACTGCCCGCGAAGACGAGGAGTTTTTGCATGGCCGCGATTGAAGCACACCGGCGGGGCAGGAAACCTGCAAGAAACCCGTTGTTGCAAGGCACCTGTTCCACGTGAAACAGCACCGGTGGCAGGGGCGGGCCCGAAGTGGGAAAATCACCGGTTTTCCAGCCTGCCAGGGCCGGCCTTCGGCGCCGTTCCTGCCGGGCACGCCCCGCGCCCTGCGGCGGCGATCGAATCGATGAACGGCCCCGCGGGGCCCCGGAGCAGTCCCATGTTGTACCCCCAGGAATTTGATGTCATCGTCGTCGGTGGCGGCCATGCCGGCACCGAGGCCGCGCTGGCCGCCGCGCGCATGGGCCAGCGCACGCTGCTGCTCACGCACAACATCGAGACGCTGGGGCAGATGAGCTGCAACCCCTCCATCGGCGGCATCGGCAAGGGCCATCTGGTCAAGGAAGTGGATGCGCTGGGCGGTGCCATGGCGCTGGCCACGGACGAGGGCGGCATCCAGTTCCGCATCCTCAACAGTTCCAAGGGCCCGGCCGTGCGGGCCACGCGCGCGCAGGCCGACCGCATCCTGTACAAGGCCGCCATCCGCCGCATGCTGGAGAACCAGCCCAACCTGTGGCTGTTCCAGCAGGCGGTGGACGATCTGATGGTGGAGGGCGACCGCGTGGTGGGCGCCGTCACGCAGGTGGGCCTGCGGTTTCGCAGCCGCACGGTGGTGCTCACGGCCGGCACCTTCCTGGACGGCAAGATCCATGTGGGCTTGAACAACTACGCCGCCGGCCGGGCGGGCGACCCGCCGGCCGCCAGCCTGTCGGCCCGCTTGAAGGAACTGAAGCTGCCGCAGGGGCGCCTGAAGACCGGCACGCCGCCGCGCATCGACGGCCGCAGCATCGACTTTTCCCAATGCGAGGAGCAGCCCGGCGACGGCATGCCCGGCGGTGTGAACGAGGGCACGGTGCCGGTGTTCAGCTTCATGGCGCATGCGCACGGCGGGGCGGCGATGCACCCGCGCCAGGTGCCGTGCTGGATGACCCACACCAACGAGCGCACGCACGACATCATCCGCAGCGGCTTCGACCGCAGCCCGATGTTCACCGGCAAGATCGAGGGCGTTGGCCCGCGCTACTGCCCGAGCGTGGAAGACAAGATCAACCGGTTCGCCGACAAGGACAGCCACCAGATCTTCCTGGAGCCCGAAGGCCTGACCACGCACGAGTTCTATCCCAACGGCATCAGCACCAGCCTGCCGTTCGACATCCAGTACGACCTGGTGCGCAGCATGGCGGGGCTGCAGAACGCGCACATCCTGCGCCCCGGCTACGCCATCGAGTACGACTACTTCGACCCGCGCTCGCTCAAGAGCACGTTCGAGACGCGCCAGGTACAGGGCCTGTTCTTCGCCGGTCAGATCAACGGCACCACGGGCTATGAAGAGGCCGCGGCGCAGGGGTTGTTCGCCGGCATCAATGCCGCGCTGCAGTGCCGCCAGATCAAGGGCGAGGCCAACGATTTCGGCGGCGCCTGGCTGCCGCGGCGGGACGAGGCCTACCTGGGTGTGATGGTGGACGACCTCATCACCAAGGGGGTGACCGAACCCTACCGCATGTTCACCAGCCGGGCCGAGTTCCGCCTGCAGCTGCGCGAGGACAACGCGGACATGCGCTTGACCGAGGCCGGTCGCCAGCTGGGCCTGGTGGACGATGCGCGGTGGGATGCCTTCAGCCGCAAGCGCGATGCGGTTTCACGTGAAACAGAGCGTCTCAAGGCCACCTGGGTGAACCCCCGCAGCCTGCCGGCCGAGGAGTCGGCGCGGGTGCTGGGCAAAGCCATCGAGCACGAATACAACCTGTTCGACCTGTTGCGACGTCCGGAAGTGGACTACGCCACGCTCATGGGCATGGACGGTGGCCGGCTGGCGTCGCCGGACGTTTCACGTGAAACACTCGGTGAGCTGGCCGACCCGGTGGTGGAGCAGGTGGAGATCGCCGCCAAATACTCCGGCTACATCGACCGACAAAAGGACGAAGTGCAGCGCGCCGCCCATTTCGAAACCCTGCGCCTGCCCGCGGAGTTGGACTATCTCCAGGTGCCGGCCCTGTCCATCGAGGTGCGCCAGAAGCTGCAGAAGCACCGTCCGGAAACCCTGGGCCAGGCCTCGCGCATCTCGGGCGTGACGCCAGCCGCGATCTCGCTGCTGCTGGTGCATTTGAAGAAGGGCGGTTTCAAGGGCTTCAGCGCCACGCCTGCCACAGCCGAGGTGCCCGCATGACCGCGCAGGCGTTGCAGGGCACGCTGGCCGAAGGCGCGCAGGCCCTGGGGCTGGGGCTCGGCAGCGCACAGATCGGCCAGTTGATGGATTTCCTGGCGCTGCTGCAGAAGTGGAACAAGGTCTACAACCTGACGGCCGTGCGCGACCCGCAGGAGATGCTCACCCACCACCTGCTGGACAGCCTGGCGGCGGTGCCGCCGCTGCGCCGCCAGCTGGCGCAGGTGCCGGCGGACCTGGATGCCAACCCCGCGCTGCCGCCCCGGCTGCTGGACGTGGGCTCGGGCGGCGGGTTGCCTGGCGTGGTGTTCGCCATCTGCTGCCCGGGCCTGGACGTGAGTTGCGTGGACACCGTGGCCAAGAAGGCGGCGTTCATCCAGCAGGCCGCCGTGACGCTGCGCCTGCCCAACCTGCACGGCATCCACGCCCGGGTCGAGACCCTGGCCGGGCCGTACGATCTGGTGAGCTGCCGCGCCTTCGCCTCGCTGCCGGACTTCACCACCTGGTCGAGCGGCGCCATGGCAGGGCACGCCGTGTGGCTGGCCATGAAGGGCAAGCGGCCCGACGACGAGATCGCCGCGCTGCCGGCGGGCGTACAGGTGTTTCACGTGGAACCTCTCGCCGTGCCCGGCCTGGATGCCGAGCGCTGCATCGTCTGGATGCGGCGCCCGGCGGGTGCGCCGCCGGCCGTCGCTTAAACTCGCTCCTCCAGTTTTCGGGGGGCTTTCATGTTTGGCGTAGCAGATTACGGCGCGTTCGTCGCAGCCATCGTGTTGTTCCTCGCCATTCCCGGCCCCGGCAACCTGGCGCTCATCACCTCCACCAGCAAGGGCGGCGTGCGCGCCGGCTTGGCCGCCACGCTGGGCGTGATGGCCGGCGACCAGGTGCTGATGTGGATGGCGGTGGCGGGCGTCGCCGCGCTGCTGGCCTCGTACCCGGCGGCCTTCCATGCCGTGCAGTGGCTGGGCGCGGCCTACCTGGCGTGGCTGGGCTTCAAGATGCTGACCGCCCGGCCCGGCGGTCAGCCGGTGCTCCACATCGAGCCCCGGCACTACTTCCAGCAGGCGGCGTGGATCACGCTGCTCAATCCCAAGGCCATCGTGTTCTACATGGCGTTCTTCCCGTTGTTCGTAGACCCGGCGCGCCACCAGGGCCTGCTGACCTTCGGCGCCATGGCGGCCACCATCGCGGTGCTCACCTTCCTGTACGGCCTCGTCGTCGTGCTGCTGACCCACCGCCTGGCCGAGCGCATGCGCGCCAACCCGAAGGTCGCGCGCGGGCTGGAGAAGATCGCCGGCGTCTTCCTCATCGGCTTCGGCATCAAGCTGGCCCTCTCCAAATAATTTCCGCGAAACGAAAGCAGTCATGGCCAAGATTTTTTGCATTGCCAATCAGAAGGGTGGGGTGGGCAAGACCACGACCTCCGTCAACCTGGCCGCGGGGCTGGCCAAGATCGGCCAGCGGGTGCTGATGGTCGACCTGGACCCGCAGGGCAATGCCACCATGGGTTCGGGCGTGGACAAGCGCGCGCTGGAGCTGACGGTGTACGACGTGCTGCTGGAGTCGTCCTCGGTCAAGGAGGCGGCGGTGCTGTCGGAAAAGTGCGGCTACCACGTGCTGGGCGCCAACCGCGAACTGGCCGGCGCTGAGGTCGAACTGGTGGCCCTGGAGCACCGCGAGCGGCGCCTGAAGGCAGCCCTCGCCGAGGTGGACAAGGACTACGACTTCATCCTCATCGACTGCCCGCCGTCCTTGAGCATGCTGACCCTGAACGGCCTGTGCTGCGCCCACGGCGTCATCGTGCCCATGCAGTGCGAGTATTTCGCGCTGGAGGGGCTGACCGACCTGGTCAACACCATCAAGCAGGTGCACGCCAACCTGAACAAGGACCTGCAGATCATCGGCCTGCTGCGCGTGATGTTCGACCCGCGCATCACGCTGCAAAGCCAGGTGAGCGAGCAGCTCAAGGACCACTTCGGCGACAAGGTGTTCAACACGGTGATCCCGCGCAACGTGCGCCTGGCCGAGGCACCGAGCTACGGCCTGCCCGGCGTGGTGTTCGACCCGTCCGCCAAGGGCAGCCAGGCGTTCGTGGACTTCGCCCGCGAGATGGTCAAGCGCGTCAAGCGCATGTAGGCCGCAGCGGGTTTGAGTGCCAGATCGCCCTCATGCCGTCGGATTCATTGCCCTCTTTGCTATCAAAAACATAGTATGAAACCAGACAACGTGCTGCTGCTGCCCGGTTGGCAGAACTCCGGGGAAGACCACTGGCAAAGCCGCTGGGAGCGCCTGCACGGCCACCGGCGCGTGGAGCAGCACGACTGGATGCACCCGCTGCGTGGCGACTGGTCCGCCCGCCTGGAAGAGGTGGTGGTGGACGCCGGCGGCCCCGTGGTGCTGGTGGCGCACAGCCTGGGCTGCATCCTCACCGCCTGGTGGGCGGCGCATTCGAAGAATGCCCACCGGGTGCGCGGCGCGCTGCTGGTGGCCCCCGGCGACGTGGAGCACCCCGACATCGCGCCCCTGCTGCCCGGCTGGGCCCCCATCGCGCGCCAGCCGCTGCCGTTTCCTGCCGTGCTGGTGGGCAGCCGCAACGACCCCTATTGCAGCTTCGAGCGCGTGCAGGGGCTGGGCCACGACTGGGGCGCGCGCTTCGTCGATGCGGGCGCGCTCGGCCACATCAATGCCGAGTCGGGCCTGGGGGACTGGTCCGAGGGCCTGGCATGGCTGCAGTCGCTGCTGCTGCAGGCACCGGGGCCCGCAGCATGACGCCGGCCGCCCCCATCGATCTGCTGGCGCTGGCGCGCTCGGCCCCCCAGGCCTGGCGGTCGCAGGTGTGCGGGGTGGCCGCGGGCGCACAGGTGAAGGTGCTGCGCATGGATGCGCAGGCCTACCCCGACGAGGTCCACGATTTCGACGAAGCCCTGCTGGTGCTGCAAGGGCAGATGAACCTGGAGATCGGCGGGGCCCGCCACGTGGTGCAGGCCGGCGAGGTCTTCATCGTTCCCGCGGGCATGCCGCACGCCGTGGCGCCCGGCAGCCACGGCACCCTGGTCATCCTCGACCGCTGACTGCATTCCCCTTATCTCTTCCGGCGGCCCGAAGGGCCCTTGCCCGCGCCGGCCCCCTTCCTTCGAGAACCAACACAGAAAGCACACCACCATGGTCACCAAGAAACCCAAGGGCCTCGGCCGCGGCCTGGAAGCACTGCTGGGCCCCAAGGTCGCGGAAAAGGGCGATGCCGCCCCGCCGCCGCCCGAAGGCACTCCCACCACGCTGGCCCTGGCCGACATGGTGCCCGGCATGTACCAGCCCCGCACGCGCATGGACGAGGGCGCGCTGTACGAGCTGGCCGAGTCGATCAAGGCGCAGGGCATCATGCAGCCGATCCTGGTGCGCCGGCTGGCGCAGGGCGATCATGCGGGCCGCTACGAGATCATCGCCGGCGAGCGGCGCTTTCGGGCCGCGCGGCTGGCGGGCCTGGCCGAGGTGCCGGTGCTGGTGCGCGACGTGCCCGACGAGTCGGCCGCCGCCATGGCCCTCATCGAGAACATCCAGCGCGAGGACCTGAACCCGCTCGAAGAGGCGCAGGGCCTGTCGCGCCTGGTCAAGGAATTCGGTCTCACGCACGAGCAGGCCGCGCAGGCCGTGGGCCGCTCGCGCAGCGCCGCCAGCAACCTGCTGCGCCTGCTGAACCTGGCCGATCCGGTGCAGACGATGCTGATGGCCGGCGACATCGACATGGGCCATGCGCGCGCGCTGCTGTCGCTGGACCGGGCGGCGCAGATCACGGCGGGCAACCAGATCGCGGCCAAGAAGCTGTCGGTGCGCGAGGCCGAGGCCCTGGTCAAGAAGATCGGCGCCGAGTTCAGCCTGGTGCCCCAAAAGCCCAAGAAGGACGCCAAGTCGCGCGACCTCAAGCGGGTGGAGGAGGAACTGTCCGACCTGCTCATGGCCGAGGTCGAGGTGCGGGTCAAAAAGCGCGTCAAGCGTGGCAGCCGCACCGAGGAGATGGGCGAGCTGGCGATCCAGTTCGGCTCGATCGAGGCGCTCAACGGCCTGATCGAGCGCCTGCGGGGCTGACGCTCTCCCTGCCGCACGGCACCAGCGCATTGCGTTGGTCGATATGCGAAATCCGCGCTTTGCGCGGGCGCGATCCCTGTTCAGAATCGGCGCCCCGTCGGCATGGCTCCACTGGTGGCGTTGGGCCGCGCAGGGAGGCCGGCGGACAGGGAGGTGCATACCAATGAAAGTGACAGTGAACGCTGCCGAGGTGAAACACCGGCAGCCCGAATCCACCGGGGCCGATGGCGCGCCGGCCATCGGCAAAAGCGGGCCCGCTGCGGCGGGGCCATCGGGCCATCCGGACCTGGCGGCCAGGCAACCCCGTTCCCCGGGCGCCGAGGCCGTGCGATCGCGCGTGCCGCTGTCG
>NZ_BAAJYR010000128.1:0-10035 GCF_057546605.1 Acidovorax sp. KPB24-03
AGCGTTCACGGTAGCACGGAAAAGCCCGCCGCGCATGTGACAGGGCGTATCGGGGCGGGCCATGGCGCCGCAGGGCCAGCCGCCTCGGGCATCATCCGCGCATGCACACCTGGATCGACACCCACTGCCATCTGGACGAGTTCGAGGCGCATGCCGGGCCCGCGCACCTGGCCCAGGTCCGCGCCGAGGCCGCGCGCGCCGGTGTCGCGCACTGCGTGCTGCCGGCGGTGGAGCTGGGCAACCTGGACGCCGTGCGCCGCCTGGCGCACCAGCATGGCGACAGCTACGCGCTCGGCATCCACCCGCTGTTCACCGGCCGCGCGGGCGATGGCGATGTGGACACGCTGGCCGGGGCGCTGCAGACCCACCACGCCGACCCGCGCCTGGTCGCCATCGGCGAGATCGGCCTCGATTACTTCGTGCCCACGCTGGACGGCCCGCGGCAGGAGCGCTTTTACCGGGCGCAACTGCAGCTGGCGCAGCGCTTCGACCTGCCGGTGATCCTGCACGTGCGGCGCTCGTCGGACAAGGTGCTCAAGGGCCTGCGCGAGCGGCCGGTGCGCGGCGGCATCGCCCATGCCTTCAACGGCAGCCTGCAGCAGGCCCAGGCGTTCATCGCCATGGGCTTCAAGCTCGGCTTCGGCGGGGCGGTCACGTTCGACCGCGCGCTGCAGCTGCGCCGGCTGGCGGCGGAGTTGCCGCTCGAATCGCTGGTGCTGGAGACCGATGCCCCCGACATTCCTCCGCATTGGCTCTACGTGACCGCCGCCCAGCGGGCCGCCGGCGCACCGCCCGCGCGCAATGCGCCGGGCGAGCTGCCCCGCATTGCCGAGGTGGTGGCCGGGCTGCGCGGCATGCCGGTGGCGGAGCTGGCACAGGCCACGCGGGCCAACGCCTGTGCGGCGCTGCCGCGTCTGGGGGCGCTGCTGGCGATCTGAGCCTTTTGGGCCGCCAGTGCAATTGGTACTAGGGCATGTTGCTATGATATTGATAGTAATCTGCTGCTTCGCCGTGCCCCCCGGCCCGGTCTCGCGACACCGCGGGGCCCGCCGATTCCCCGTTCCCCTCTTTTTCTCCCCAATGCCCCCCGATGATGGCCGCCATGGATTCCGCCTCCGATCCGCCTGAGCCCGGGTTCCCCCCGCCTTCCGGTCCGGTGCCGGCGGCGGCCCCGCGCCTTGTCGGGCTGGCGCCGGTCGTCTCGCCGCGCACCGTGGTGCTGGTGCTCGGCAGCTTTCCTGGCGCGGCCTCGCTGCGGGCAGGGCAGTACTACGGGCACCCGCAGAACCACTTCTGGCGCATCCTGCAGGCACTGTGGCCGCAGCCCGTGCTGCCCGGGCGGGACGACTACGCCGGTCGCTGCGCCTGGCTGCTGGACCGGGGCCTGGGCCTGTGGGACGTGTACGCCGCCTGCGAGCGCGAGGGCAGCCTGGACACCGACATCCGCAACGCCGTGGTGAACGATTTCCGGGCGCTGCGGGCGCAGTGCCCCCGCCTGGCCGCCATCGCCCACAATGGCGGGGAGAGCTTCCGGCACGCCAAGGCCGTGCGCGCCCACCTGGGGCTGCCGCCCGCGCTGCGGGAGGGCGGCGTGCAGTCCCTGCGGCTGCCTTCCACCAGCCCGGCCAACGCCTCGTGGAGCTTTGACAAGAAACTGAACGCCTGGGCTGCCGCCCTGGCCCCTTATGGATTGGTGTGACGATTTGACCCGCAAGAAAAACGACAGCGAAGCCCTGCCCGAGGTGAGCGTCTCCGACGATGGCGAGGTGCGCCACCTGCACCTGGGCACGCCGTGGATCCAGGGCTCCATGCGCGTGGCCGAGCCTTTTGAGCTCGAGCTGGAATACGTGCAGCGCATGATGGCCTGGCTGCTCTTCGTCGAGCCCGCCAGCGTCACCAAGCGCCATGCGATGCAGCTGGGCCTGGGGGCCGGCGCCCTCACCAAGTTCTGCCACAAGAAGCTGCGCATGTGCGCCACCGCCATCGAGCTCAATCCCCAGGTGCTGGCCGTGTGCCGTGCCTGGTTCAAGCTGCCGCCCGACGGCCCCAAGCTGCGCGTGATCCTGGGCGATGCCGCCGCGGAGATCCGCGACCCGATGTGGCTGGGCACGGTGGATGCCCTGCAGGTGGACCTGTACGACCACGACGCCGCCGCGCCAGTGCTCGACAGCGCCGCCTTCTATGCCGACTGCCGGGCGCTGCTGTCCGAGGACGGCGCCATGACCGTCAACCTGTTCGGCCGCGCCTCCAGCTACGAGCGCAGCCTGGGCAAGATGGCCGAGGCCTTCGGCGCCGACGCGCTGTGGGCCTTCAAGCCCACGCGCGAAGGCAACACCGTGGTGCTGGCGCAGCGCACGCCCACGCGGCCCAAGCGCGCCGACCTGCTCGCGCGCGCCGAGGCCGTGCAGGCCCGTTGGGACCTGCCGGCCACCAAGTGGGCGCGCGTTTTCAAGCCGGTGGCCGCATGACGCGGGCCGCTCCGGCCTTCCGCCGTGGTGCGTGCTGCTGCAGCCGCCGCACCGCTGCGCTCGCCCTTCCTCTCCTTTGAACGAGGCCCGCCCATGAGCACCGCCACCCCCACCGACACCCCGACGAAGCCCCCTGCCTATACCGGGCCGCTGGAGTGGCGCCGGCTGGTGGACTGGCTGCGGGCCGATGGCGTGATCTCGGCCGAGGAGGCCGCCCGCACCATCGCCCGCTGCTCGCAGGCCGAAAGCCGCCAGCACCCGCTGGTGCGCCTGGCCAACGTGGCCATGGCCCGCGCGAGCGATGGCCGCCCGCTCGATGCCGAGGCGCTCACGCAGTACCTGGCGCAGCGCAGCGGCCTGGCCTACCTGCGCATCGACCCGCTCAAGGTGGACGTGGGCCGCGTGGCTGACACCATGAGCGCCAGCTACGCCGAGCGCCACAAGGTGCTGCCCGTGCAGGTCACGCCCAAGGAGGTGGTGATCGCCACGGCCGAACCCTTCATCGACGACTGGGTGGCCGAGGTGGAGCGCCAGGCGCGCCGCTCGGTGCGCCGCGTGGTCGCCAACCCGCAGGACATCCAGCGCTTCACCGCCGAGTTCTTCGCGCTCGCCAAGTCGGTGCGCGCCGCGCAGAAGGCCGGCGGGGCCTCGGCGGGCAGCAGCTTCGAGCAACTGGTGGAACTGGGCAAGAGCAACAAGCAGCTCGATGCCAACGACCAGGGTGTGGTCAAGGTGGTGGACTGGCTGTGGCAGTACGCCTTCGACCAGCGCGCGAGCGACATCCACCTGGAGCCGCGCCGCGAGCAGGGCGTGATCCGCTTTCGCATCGACGGCGTGCTGCACCCGGTCTACCAGATGCCCATGGGCGTGCTCAACGCGATGGTCTCGCGCGTGAAGCTGCTCGGGCGCATGGATGTGGTGGAAAAGCGCCGCCCGCAGGACGGCCGCATCAAGACCCGCAACCCGCGCGGCGACGAGGTGGAAATGCGCCTGTCCACGCTGCCCACGGCCTTCGGCGAGAAGATGGTGATGCGCATCTTCGACCCCGACAACGCCGTCAAGGACCTGGACGCGCTGGGCTTCGCGCAGCACGACGCCACGCGCTGGGAGGCGCTGGTCAAGCGCCCGCACGGCATCATCCTGGTGACCGGGCCCACGGGCTCGGGCAAGACCACCACGCTGTACTCCACGCTCAAGCGCGTGGCGACCGAAGAGGTCAACGTGAGCACGGTGGAAGACCCGATCGAAATGATCGAGCCCAGCTTCAACCAGACCCAGGTGCAGCCGCAGCTCGACTTCAACTTCGCCGAGGGCCTGCGCGCGCTGATGCGGCAGGACCCGGACATCATCATGGTGGGCGAGATCCGCGACCTCGCCACCGCCGACATGGCCGTGCAGGCCGCGCTCACCGGCCACCTCGTGTTCAGCACGCTGCACACCAACGATGCGCCCAGCGCCGTCACGCGGCTCATGGAGCTGGGCGTGCCACCCTACCTCATCAACGCCACGCTGCTGGGCATCCTGGCGCAGCGGCTGGTGCGCACGCTGTGCAAGCAGTGCAAGCAAAAGGACGAGGCGGCCTCGGCCGAGGCGCTGGCCGCCGTGGTCAAGCCGTGGAAGCTCAACGGCGGGTACCACCCGTACAAGCCCGTGGGCTGCGTGGACTGCCGCATGACGGGCTTCCATGGCCGCATGGGCCTGTACGAGCTGCTCACCGTGAGCGAGGCGCTCAAGGACCGCATCAACCAGGCGCCCTCCATCGACGTGCTGCGCCGCCAGGCCGTGCAGGATGGCATGCGCCCGCTGCGCCTGGCCGGCGCGTTGCGCGTGGCCGAGGGCATCACCACGCTGGAAGAAGTGATGGCGGCCACGCCGCCGATGGAGTAGGCCGTGTCGCCGCGCGCGGCCCCCGGGGGGGGGCGGCTGCGCGCGCGTTGTCCGTGCCGTGCCGGGTCCTTCATCCACCGCCTGCGGATGCTCTGCCGCAGCGCGCCGGCGCGGCTTTTTCCGAGGCGCCACCCTGCGGTTTTCCCTAGGCGCTGGATAGGTGGAATCCACATCGATCCCGAGTGGACCGGACTGCACAATCGCCCGTCAAGTTCTTGTAAGGAGACGTTTTCGTGAAAATCAAGAGCCAGAAAGATTTCTTTTCGGGCCTCATGTTCATGGGTGTGGGCGTGGCCTTCGCGGTCGGTGCCTCCAACTACAACATCGGCAACGGCGCCCGCATGGGCCCCGGCTACTTCCCCCTGATCCTGGGCATCCTGCTCGCCATTCTTGGCGTGGCGATCACGTTCTACGCCACGGTGGTGGAGAGCGTGGATGGCGACAAGGTCGGCAAGTGGGCGTGGAAGCAGCTGTTCTTCATCCTGGCCTCGAACTTCGCGTTCGGCGTGCTGCTGGCGGGGCTGCCCTCGTTCGGCGTGCCGGCCATGGGGCTGATCGTCGCGATCTATGCGCTGGTGTTCATCGCCAGCCTGGCCGGCGACACCTTCAACGCCAAGGAAGTGTTTATTTTGGCCACCGTCCTCGCGGTGGGCAGCTACGTGGCTTTCGTGTGGGCGCTGAAGCTGCAGTTCCCTGTGTGGCCCAGTTTCATTTCGGGTTGAGCAGGAGCATCGAAGACCATGGAATTGTTTGACAACCTGGCGACCGGCTTCGGCGTCGCCTTCACGTTTCAGAACCTTATCTACTGCTTCATCGGCTGCCTGCTGGGCACGCTGATCGGCGTGCTGCCGGGCATCGGGCCCGTGGCCACCATCGCCATGCTGCTGCCCGCCACGTATGCGCTGCCCCCGGTGGCCGCGCTGATCATGCTGGCCGGCATCTACTACGGCGCGCAATACGGCGGATCGACCACCGCCATCCTGGTGAACCTGCCGGGCGAATCGTCCTCGGTGGTGACCGTGATCGACGGCTACCAGATGGCGCGCAAGGGCCGTGCGGGTCCCGCGCTGGCAGCCGCCGGCCTGGGCTCGTTCTTCGCCGGTTGCGTGGGCACGCTGATCCTGGCCGCCTTCGCGCCACCGCTGACCGAAGTCGCCTTCAAGTTCGGCCCCGCCGAATACTTCTCGCTGATGGTGCTGGGCCTGATCGGCGCCGTGGTGCTGGCCTCGGGCTCGCTGCTCAAGGCGGTCGCCATGATCGTGCTGGGCCTGCTGCTGGGCCTGGTGGGCACCGACGTGAACTCGGGCGTCGCCCGCTACAGCTTCGACATCCCTGAACTGACCGACGGCATCAACTTCGTCGTGATCGCCATGGGCGTGTTCGGCTACGGCGAAATCATCGCCAACCTGTCCAAGCCCGAGGACGATCGCGAGGTGTTCACCGCCAAGGTGCACGGCCTCATGCCGACCAAGGAAGACTTCAAGCGCATGATCCCCGCCGTGCTGCGCGGCACGGCCCTCGGCTCGGCCCTGGGCATCCTGCCCGGCGGCGGCGCGCTGCTGGCGGCCTTCGCGGCCTACACCATCGAAAAGAAGACCAAGCTGCAACCCGGCGAAGTTCCTTTCGGCAAGGGCAACATCCGCGGTGTGGCGGCCCCCGAGTCGGCCAACAACGCCGGCGCGCAGACCTCCTTCATCCCGCTGCTGACGCTGGGCATTCCGCCCAACGCCGTGATGGCGCTGATGGTGGGTGCCATGACGATCCACAACATCCAGCCTGGCCCCCAGGTGATGACGAGCAACCCCGAACTCTTCTGGGGCCTGATCGCCTCGATGTGGCTCGGCAACGCGATGCTGATCATCCTGAACCTGCCGCTGATCGGCCTGTGGATCAAGCTGCTGACCGTGCCTTACCGCTGGCTGTTCCCCTCCATCGTGCTGTTCTGCGCGGTGGGCGTGTACGGCACGAACAACAACACGTTCGACGTGTGGCTGGTCGGCATCTTCGGCTTCATCGGCTACCTGTTCCACAAGCTGGGCACCGAACCCGCGCCGCTGCTGCTCGGGTTCATCCTGGGCCCGATGATGGAAGAAAACCTGCGCCGCGCCCTGCTGCTGTCGCGCGGCGACTGGAGCGTGTTCGTCACGCGCCCCATCTCCGCCGGCCTGCTGGCTGCCGCCGTGCTGCTGCTCATCATCGTGCTGCTGCCAGCCGTGAAGAACAAGCGCGAGGAAGCCTTCGTCGAGGACTGACGTCCCGGCTGGGTACCCTTTCACGATTGAGAAAAACGGCACCTTTGGGTGCCGTTTTTCTTTGGGGGGCCTGTCGGGAGGAGGGTGCGAGGCTCAGGGCATGATTTCGGCATCGGTCAGCGGTGGACAGTCAGCGCACTCCGGCGGAATGTTCTCGAACACCACGTCGCGCCCTACACGCACCTTGTTCATGGGCGGGTTGAGGTACCAATACAACTGGCCGTTGATCCAGAGGTCCACTACATCACTGGTGCCCAACAGTGTTCTCGGCTCGACGCGATAAAGCCGAATCACGTGGGGATAACGCATGTCCATGTGCGTTAAACGTTGAAGCCAGGAGGCTTCGTAGTAGTCCAACCGGTACACACGGCGGGGGCTGTAGTGACTTCGATCGTAGGTTGGGGTAACGAAGTACCAGCCCCCGACGATCAAGGCAATCGCGAGAGCAGCCCGTTTTAGAAGAACCCGGTATTTTTTCTTCTCAGGGCATGATTTCGGCATCGGTCAGCGGCGGACAGTCAACGCACTCCGGCGGAATGTTCTCGAACACCACGTCGCGTCCTACGCGCACCTTGTTCATGGGCGGGTTGAGGTACCAATACAACTGGCCGTTGATCCAGAGGTCCACTACATCGCTTTCGCCCAGCAAAGTCTCTGGATGGATTTTGTACAAGCGAACCAATGAAGGAATTTTCATTTGGTGGTAGCGCAGGCGCTGTACCAGCGAAGCGTCGTAATACTCCAGTCGATAGACCTTGCGAGGACTGATGGAGATGCCTTTCAATGTTGGAGTGCATGCATACCAAAGCGCTGCTGTCGCTGCGGCACAGAGCACGGCCCAGGATGCCCATCGAAGGTATCGGTTCGAAAAATTTTTCATGGATCTCACCAAGAGATTTTTTGTGGAAAAGGGAGCCGCACTCGATGCACATCCGATAGCACCATAAAGTCGCCTCCTCTTTGATTTTTCGTGCGCCAGTTGCGAAAGTCCTTGTTCTGGACGATGTACTTGCGGTTCTGCACGGCCGCAGGTGGTTCGTCCACGACCACTTCCTGCAGAGGCACGCTCAACTGCGTGCGAACTCCACACTCCACACCACTGAAGCCCCAGCAGCCCAGCGGTTGAGAAATGAAAGATTTGCCGTCATTGAAATCGTAGGCATCGCGCAAATAGAAGCCCAGTTCATTGATGTCCACAGTCGCTTTACCTGGCCCCTGTGGGGTCACCAATCCAGACACCGCCACGTTGACCTGTGCCTCGCCCATTGCGCCGTAGAAGTCGTCCATCGGATCGCTCCATTGGCCAAACGCGAGGTAATTCACCTGGCAGGTGTCTTCAAGTATTTTGGCGGGTTGATTCAAGTCGCCAAAGCGCCAGCACTGTTGATTGCGTCCCCTGCTTTGCTTTTCAACACGGTCTTTCAGCTGTGCAATTCCGGCTGGACTCGACCATTTGGCTTGCAGGCTGGCCATCGCATTCTGGACGCGTGCGAATCCCAAAGCCCACGCCATAGTGACGGCGGTCGCCTCCAATTGCGCCGGGCTCAATTGACTCAGCCGATAGGGCGCTCGGCTTTCTTTCATTTCCTGAGGCATCGCGAAGGCCGTACCGTTGAACCACCGCTCCATCAACGCCGCCGCCACCGGCCACCCCAAGCGCGAGCGCATCACCGATGGAATGTCCCGCAACTGGAACAGGCGGGTGGCATATTGCGGCGCATTCTTGCGCCCGAGCACGGACCGCAGGGCTTCCTGCGGCGCCTTCAGAAGATCGACCATTGACCCTGACTCCCTTTGTTTTTCAGTCACGCTGAGGCTTGCGTGAACGGGGCGGATTATGGCGAAAAAAATGGCTTAATTCCCCGGGATTCGCTGTATGAGTTGGTTGCATTGCGTAACCGTTCAGCAAATGATCGTGGTGCTTCGCGGAGCCATCCCGCACCGCCCGCAATGCCGCCGCAAAGCACCGCGACTTCGCCGGTATCGCCGATCGCGGGGCGGGCCGCGCACAGGGCCGATGGCTGTGCGGCCACCTGCATGCGACACTGAATGAATGCGCACCCGGCCAACGCACCGGGCTGCCCAACCCGCCGAATCCATGCAGCAGTCCACACCCCCCGATACCGCGCGCTCCACGGCCCCTGCCGTCGAAGCGTCCGCTTCCGTTCCAGTGCAGCCCTCGGGGCCTTTGCCCGCGCCGAATGCCGGCGTGGCCGCCGGCATGGCGCTCGCCCTGGTCGGCGCCATCGCCTTCAGCGGCAAGGCCATCATCGTCAAGCTGGCCTATCGCCACGGCGTGGACGCGGTCACGCTCATCATGTACCGCATGCTTTTCGCGCTGCCGATCTTCGCGGCCATGGCGTGGTGGGCCAGCCGGGGCAAGGCGCCGCTCACGCGCCGCGACTGGGCGGGCGTGGCGTGGCTGGGGTTCACGGGCTACTACCTGGCGAGCTTTCTCGACTTCGCCGGGCTGGCGTACATCAGCGCCAGCCTGGAGCGGCTGATCCTGTACCTCAACCCGACCCTGGTGGTGGTGCTGGGCTGGGTGCTGTATCGCCGCAGCATCCGCTGGGGGCAGATGCTGGGCATGGCGATCAGTTACTGCGGCGTGGTGCTGGTGTTCGGGCACGAGGCGGGCCTGCAGGGCGCGTACGTGGCCTGGGGGGTGCTGCTGGTGTTCCTGTCGGCCGTGAGCTATGCGGTCTATCTGGTGTACAGCGGCGAGATGGTCAAGCGCATCGGCTCGCTGCGCCTGGTGGGCCTGGCGACCACGGTGGCGTGCGTGTGCTGCCTGCTGCAGTTCGCGGTGCTGCGGCCGCTGGGCGCGGCGGTGGTGGCGCCCGAGGTGCTGTGGCTGTCGTTGCTGAACGCCACGCTGTGCACGGCGGTGCCGGTGCTGCTGGTGATGATGGCCATCGAGCGCGTGGGCGCGGGCCTGGCCGCGCAGGCCGGCATGGTGGGGCCCCTGTCCACGATCCTGATGGGGGTGTGGCTGCTGGACGAGCCGTTCACGCTGTGGGTGGCGTCGGGTACGGCGCTGGTGCTCACGGGCATCTTCGTCTTCACCCGCATGGCGGCGCGCAAGCCCGCGGGCTGACGTCCTGCGGAGCCGGTGCATGGCGCCGCGCATTCCCCTTGCCCGGCGCTGGCGCGTCGCGCTTCGTATCATGGTCCTTTGATCGCTGGCGCACCGGAAGCAGGGCGCCTTCGGTGCCTCTTGGTGTGATTCGCAACGGGCTGGACGACCGGCCGTGAAAGGAGACTATGGACCTGGGTATTGCCGGTAAATGGGCGTTGGTGTGCGGCGCCAGCAAGGGATTGGGGTATGGCTGCGCCGAGGCGCTGGTGCGCGAGGGCGTGAACGTGGTGATCAACGCCCGCAACGCCGAGGCGCTGGACCAGGCCGCGGCGCAGTTGCTGGCCGCGGC
>NZ_BAAJYR010000129.1:0-10008 GCF_057546605.1 Acidovorax sp. KPB24-03
TCGTTCGCGCGGCGCCCCTGCGCCAGCGGGTGCATTGGAGCGACCGGCTGGCCCACCTCGGCCTGCTGGGCGTGGTGGCGCTGCTGGGCGTCGGACTGGTGGCGCCGCTGCTGCTCATCCTGTCGAAGGCGCTGGATGCGCCGCAGGGCGGGGCGGTGTCGGGGCTGGGGGCTTTCACCGCCTACCTGGCTTCGCCCGCCTTGCTCACCAGCCTGTGGAACAGCGTGTGGGTGTCGCTGCTGGTGACCGCCATCGTGCTGCCGCTGGCCTTCGCCTTCGCCTATGCGCTGACCCGCAGTTGCATGCCGGCCAAGGCGCTGCTGCGCACGGTGATGCTGCTGCCGCTGCTGGCGCCTTCGCTGCTGTCGGCCATCTCGCTGATCTACTGGTTCGGCAACCAGGGCGTGGCCCGGGACTTCTGGACGGCGCTGGGGTTCACCGGCATCTACGGCGCATCGGGCATCGTGCTGGCCGAGTGCTTCGCGGTGTTTCCGCACGTGCTGATGATCCTGGTCACGGCGCTTTCGCTGGCCGATGCGCGCCTGTACGAAGCGGCCGATGCGCTCGGCACCGGCACGCTGCGCAAATTCTTCACCATCACCCTGCCGGGCGCCAAGTACGGGCTGATCTCGGCCGCGCTGGTGTGCTTCACCCTGGTCATCACCGACTTCGGCATTCCCAAGGTCGTGGGCGGCAACTTCAACGTGCTGGCCACCGACGTCTTCAAGCTGGTCATCGGCCAGCACGACTTCCAGCGCGGCGCGGTGGTGGCGCTGCTGCTGTTGCTGCCGGCGGTGCTCACCTTCGCCATCGACGGGCTGGTGCAGCGCCGGCAGACCGCCACCCTCACGGCGCGCGCCGTGGCGCTGGTGCCCCGGCGCGCGCGCGGATTCGATGCGGCCATGGCGCTCTATTGCCTGTGCATCGCCGCCCTGGTGCTGGCGATGTTCGGCATGGCGGTGTTCGCCTCCTTCGCCAAGCTGTGGCCGTACAACCTGTCGCCCAGCCTGGACCATTACGTCGCGGGCCTGATAGATGCCGACCTGGCCGATGCCCTGGCCAACAGCCTGAAACTCGCCTGCGGCACGGCGGTGGTGGGGACGGCCGTGGTGTTCGTCGGCGCCTACCTGCTGGAAAAGACCCGGGGCCTGCAAGCCCTGCGGCCGGTGGTGCGGCTGGCGGCCATGCTGCCCATGGCCGTGCCCGGCCTGGTGCTGGGCCTGGGCTACATCTTCTTTTTCAACGCGCCGGCCAACCCGCTGAACGGCCTGTACCAGACGCTGCCGCTGATGGTGCTGTGCACGGTGGTGCACTTCTACACGACCGGCCACCTCACCGTGGTGACGGCGCTCAAGGCGCTGGACGCCGAGTTCGAAGCGGTGTCCGCCTCGCTCAAGGTGCCGCTCTACAAGACCTTCTGGCGCGTGACGCTGCCCATCTGCCTGCCGGTGCTGCTGGACGTGTCGCGCTATTTTTTTCATCAGCGCCATGACGACGATCTCGGCCGTGGTGTTCCTCTACTCGCCCGACACCCGGCTGGCCTCGGTCGCCATTCTGAACCTGGACGAGGCCGGCGACACCGGCCCGGCCGCGGCCATGGCGGTGCTGATCGCCGCCACCTCGGCGGTGGTGACGCTGCTGTACCTGGCCGCCGGCCATGGGGTCGAGCGGCGCACCCAGGCCTGGCGTGCACCGGCCCGATGAAGGCGATGACCCCCTGAAAACACAGCGCGCAGCGACGAAGACCGCCCTGCCGCCTGGAAAAAGCACCATGGAAACCCACCCCACTTTCGACGTGATCGTCGTCGGCGCCGGCATCGTCGGCCTGGCCCATGCCTACACCGCCGCCCGGCGCGGCCTGAAGGTCTGCGTGGTCGAGCGCGACGCGGCCTGCGTCGGCGCCTCGATCCGCAACTTCGGCTTCATCACCGTCACCGGCCAGGGTGCGGGCGACACCTGGCGCCGCGCCCGACGGGCCCGCGAGGTGTGGGGCGAGGTCGCGCCCCAGGCCGGCATCGAGGCCGTGCACCACGGCCTGTACCTGACGGCATTCAGGCCCCAGGCCCTGTCCGTGCTCGAACAGTTCATGGGCACCGAGATGGGCGAGGCCTGCGAACTGCTCGGCGTGGCCGAGGCCGCCCGCCGCGCGCCCGCGCTGCAGCTGGAGGGCGCCCAGGGCGTGCTCTACAGCCCGCACGAGATGCGGGTGGAATCGCGCACCGCCATCGCTTTGCTGACCCAATGGCTGGCCGAGGCGCATGGCGTGGTGTTCCGCTTCGGCGAGGCGGTGCTGGAGGTCGCCACGCCGCGGGTGCGCACCGCACGCGCCGTGCTGCACGCCGAGCGCGTGGTGGTCTGCACCCATTCGGACATCCACGGCCTGTTCGCCGAGCGCCTGGCGCCGCAAGGCCTGCGGCTGTGCCTGCTGCACATGCTGCGCGTCATGCCCGAGCCCGGCCTGCGGCTGCCCGGCTCGGTCATGGCCGACCTGAGCCTGGTGCGCTACCGGGGCTACAGCGACCTGCCCGCCGCCGCCGCGCTGCGCGAGCAACTCCAGCGCGAAGAGGCCGAATCGCTGGCCAACGGCATCCACCTCATCGTGGTGCAGAGCGCCGACGGCTCCCTGGTGGTGGGCGACTCGCACCACTACAGCGCCGCGCCGCAACCCTTCGCCGACGAGCGGGTGGACGACCTCATCCTGCGCCACCTGCGCGACACGGTGAAGCTGCAGGCCTGCCGGGTGACCGAGCGCTGGGTGGGCATCTACCCCTCGTCGGCCACGACCGACTGCCTGATCGACCGGCCCGACGACGCCACCCGGCTGGTGATCGTCACCAGCGGCACCGGCGCCAGCACCGCCTTCGGCATCGCCGAGGACACCTTCGGCGCCTGGTGAGCCGTCTTTCACCCAACCCTTTCCCCACCGCGCCACGATCAGGACACGACATGGGCATGCCTCCTTCCACCACCACGCTGAGCGCCGTCGTCTTCGACTGGGCCGGCACCATCCTCGACTTCGGCTCCTGCGCGCCGATGGGCGCCTTCGTGCGGCTGTTCGAACAATTCGGCATCCGGATCGGCATCGAGCAGGCCCGCGGCCCGATGGGCGTCGCCAAGTGGGACCACATCCAGGCCCTGAGCCTGCTGCCCGAGGTCGCCCGGCAATGGGAGCACCTGCACGGCCGCCCCTTCGCCAATGCCGACATCGACCACCTCTACGAAGTCTTCACCCCCATGAATGCGGCGGTGGTGGCCGATTTCGCCGACTTCATTCCCGGCGCGCTGGACACCGTGGCCGCGCTGCGGGTCCGGGGGCTGAAGATCGGCTCCACCACGGGCTACAACCGGCCGATCATGGACATCCTGTCGCCCATCGCCGCGGCCGGCGGCTATGCGCCGGACAACCTCGTCTGTGCGGGCGACCTCGTGTCCGGCCGCCCTTCGCCACTCATGATGTTCCGCTGCTTCGCCGACCTGGGGGTGTGGTGGCCCGCCACGGTGGTCAAGGTGGACGACACCGAGGTCGGTATCCAGGAGGGGTTGCATGCGGGCACCTGGACGGTGGGCGTCGCCGTCAGCGGCAACGCGATGGGGCTGCCGCTGGCCGAGTGGAATGCCCTGCCGCCGGCCGCGCAGCAGGCCCGCCGCGAAGCGGCCGCTGGCAAGCTGCAGGGCGCGGGCGCGCATTACGTGATCGATTCGGTGGCCGACCTCCTGCCGGTGATCGACGACATCGCCGGCCGCCTGGCCAAGGGCATCCGGCCCTGAGGCGCGCTGCCGGACCCCCTTGCGCTACGATTCCGCCCTTGGCTCGTCCCTTCGGCACATGAAACAGTACCTCGACATCGTTCAGAACATCTTCGACAACGGCAGTTGGCAAGACAACCGCACGGGCGTCCGCACCCTGAGCCTGCCGGGCGCGATGCTCCGGTTCGACCTGCAGGAGGGCTTTCCCGCCGTCACGACCAAGAAGCTCGCCTTCAAGTCGGTGGTGGGCGAGTTGGTGGGCTTTTTGCGCGCACGCCGGAGCGCAGCCGATTTCCGGGCGCTGGGCTGCAAGGTCTGGGACCAGAACGCGAACGAGAACGCGCAGTGGCTGGCCAACCCCTACCGTCTCGCCGAGGACGACCTGGGTTCGGTGTACGGAGTCCAATGGCGCCAGTGGCCGGCCTACAAGCTGATCGACCCGGCGCTGCCGCAGGGCCCGGCGCAGATCGCGGACGCGCTCGGCCGGGGATACGAGGCCATCGGCACGCTTGGCGGCGAGGACGGCAAGCCGGCTGGCGTGCTGCTCTACAAGGCCGTCGACCAGCTCCGGCAGTGCCTGGACACGCTCATCCAAGACCCCGGCAGCCGCCGCATCCTGTTCCACGGATGGAACTGGGCGCAGCTGGACGAAATGGCCCTGCCGCCGTGCCACCTGCTGTATCAGTTCCTGGCCAATCCGGGCAGGAAGGAAATCTCGCTGTGCCTGTACATCCGGAGCAACGATGTCGGGCTCGGCACGCCGTTCAACCTGGCGGAAGGGGCGGCGCTGCTGCACCTGGTGGGCCGTCTCACGGGCTACACGCCGCGCTGGTTCACGTACTTCATCGGGGATGCGCACATCTACGAGAACCACGTGGACATGCTTCGCGAGCAGCTCACGCGCGAACCCCACCCGCTGCCCAAACTGGTGCTGTCCGACCGCATCCCGGACTACGCCGTCACCGGCACCTACGCGCCCGAATGGCTGGAGGCGGTCGAGCCGTCGGACTTCTCGCTCGAAGGCTACCAGCACCACGCCCACATCACGGCCCCCATGGCCGTGTGAATATCGCGGGGTGGCGTGCCGAAACGCCCATGGGCGGCATGGGGCGCGATGGATTCGGGGGCATCAGCGGATAAGCTCGCCGGTTGCTTCCCAGATTCCAAGGAAATCCGCCCCATGCGCCTTTCGTCCTCTTTGCCATTGTTCGCCGCAGCGGTGCTGGCCGCCGGCTGCGGCACCCACGTGCCGCTCACGCCCTCGGCCTCCACGTCCTCTCCCGCCAAGCCGGCCGCGTCTGCTGCGACGGCTGCGGCACCGGCCGCCGCCAACCGCTGGGCCAGCGTGCAGGCGCAGGTGGGCCGCAAGCCTTCGGAGGGCTCGGACTTTCTGCGCACCGGCCCCATGGGGGTGCGGGTCAAGGAACTGCTCGGTCCCGTCAACCACCCGGAGTTCCTGCAGAACATGGCCGTCAGCACGCCGCTGCGGCAGGAAGGCGGCCTGCTCTACATCACCGGCCGCCGGTCGACCCAGCCGGACGCCCAGGCGGCGGCTGTGGTGGTGGACCCGTCGCGCGACGCGATGCGCGTGTGGCTGCAGACGGGCGACGAGGAATGGGACGTGCAGGATGCCGGCGCGCCGGTGCCCCTGCCCGCCGACGTGCGCAAGGTGCTGGAAGACGCGCGGCGCTGATCCCGTCGGGCCGCCCCGGTGGCCCGGCCGTCAGGCGCCGTGCACCGGCAGCATGCAGTGCGGGTTCATCAGCCCCTGCGGGTCCAGCGCGCCCTTGATGGCGCGCATCATGGACAGCGCCACGGGCGACTGGTACTTCTCCAGCTTGTCCACCTTGAGCGCGCCCACGCCGTGCTCGGCCGAGAACGAGCCGCCGAACTGCGCCACGGCTTCGTAGACCAGGTGGTTCACGCGGGCTTCCTCGTCGCGCAGGAAGGCCTTGGCATCGCCCTCGGCCGGCGCCTGCACGTTGTAGTGCAGGTTGCCGTCGCCCAGGTGCCCGAAGTTGACCAGCCGCACGCCGGGAATCTCGCGCTGCAGCAGCGCGTCGGCGTATTCGACGAACGCAGGGATGCGGGGGATCTGCACCGAGATGTCGTGCTTGATGTTCAGCCCTTCCTCGGCCTGGGCCAGCGGAATGTTTTCGCGGATGTGCCAGAGCTGGTGCGCCTGCGCCAGGTTCTCGGCCACGACCGCATCGGTCACGCAGCCGGCCTCGAAGGCGGTTTCCAGCAGCGATTCGAAGCGCGTGCGGGCGTGCGCCTCCGACTCGCTGTCGCTGTTTTCCAGCAGCACGCCGTAGGGCACGTCTTCCTGGTCGATGAAGGGCACGCGCAGCTGCGGCATGTGCTTGGCCACCAGGCTCAGGGCGAAGCGGCCCATCACCTCGAAGCCGGTCAGGCCCGCGCCCAGGTGCTTGTGCGCCAGGGCCAGCAATTGCACGGCGTGTTCCATCGACGGCACCGCGGCCCAGGCCGTCAGGCTGGCGGCGGGCTGCGGGTAGAGCTTCATCGTCGCGGCGGTGATGATGCCCAGCGTGCCTTCGCTGCCGATGAACAGGTCGCGCAGGTCGTAGCCGGTGTTGTCCTTGCGCAGGCCTTTGAGCCCGTCCCACACCTCGCCCTGCGGCGTGACGACTTCCAGTCCCAGGCACAGGTCGCGCGTATTGCCGTAGCGCACGACCTGCGTGCCGCCGGCATTGGTGGCCAGGTTGCCGCCGATGGTGCAACTGCCCTCGGCCGCGAGACTCAAGGGGAACAGCAGCCCCGCCTTCTCGGCCGCGTCCTGCACGTTCTGCAGGATGGCGCCGGCCTCCACGGTGAGCGTCAAATTGTCGGCGTCCACCGCGCGGATGGCGTTCAGCCGCGTCAAGCTCAGCAGCACCTGCGTGCCGGTCTCGTCGGGAATGGAGCCCACCGCCAGCCCCGTGTTGCCGCCCTGCGGCACGATCGCGGTGCGGGCGGCGGCGCAGGCGCGCACCACGGCAGCCACCTCCTGCGTGCTGCCGGGCCGCACCACGGCCAGCGCCTTGCCGCGCGCGCGGCGGCGCCAGTCCTGCTCCCAGGCGGTGAGGTCGCCTTCGGTGAGTACATGGGCGGCGCCGACGGTCTGGCGCAGGGTGTCGATCAGGGTGGACATGGTGTTCTCGAATGCTCGCGAAAAACGGGGAATGGAAGGGGCGTGGGGCGAGGCCGTTTTGGGGTGTTCAGGGCGTGGACGGGCCCGGTGTCGCCGCAGCCGCACGCGCGTGCTTCTGGCGCAGGCGCACATGCAGCGCGCAGGCGGCGAACAGCGCCAGGCACAGCGCCACTTCGACCAGCGCGAGCCACCGGCCCGGGGCCGGATCGCTCCAGGCGCGCACCACGCCTTCGGTGAAATACAGCCACACCACCAGGCTCACCCAGCGGTAGGTGTACATGCGGTGCTTGAGCAGCCCGGCCAGCGGGAACGCCAGCGGCAGCGCCTTGAGCGCCAGCCACGAGCCGCCGGGCCGCAGCGGGCTGAGCCACAGCTCCCAGGCCAGGCTGAGCACGATCAGGCCGAGCAGGCTGCCCACGGCGAGCCACCGGGTGGCCGCCACGTCGGGGGCAGCCGGGGCGCCGGTGCCGGATGCGGCGCGGTGCGCGCCGGGAGAGAGGGGGAAGAGGCCATCGGGGTGGCATCATATCGGCCATGCCTTTAGCCCCACTCGCGCAGCGCTTCGAAGCCGTCCTGGCCGATCTGTCGCACTTTCCCTGGCGCACCACGGCGCACACCCTGCGCGAGCGTTTTCGCGAGGACCGCCTGGGCCTCACCGCCAGCAGCCTGACCTTCACCACGCTGCTGGCGCTGGTGCCTTTCTTCACCGTGGCGCTGGCCGTGTTCACCGCCTTTCCCATCTTCGGCACCCTGCAGACGGGGCTGCAGCGCTGGCTGGTGGACAGCCTGGTGCCGGACAGCATCTCGCGCCAGGTGCTGGGCTACCTCACGCAGTTCGCGGCCAAGGCCAGCGGCCTGGGCGTGGCGGGGTTTTCGATTTTGCTGGGCACGGCGCTGGCGCTGGTCCTGACCATCGACCGCACCCTCAACAACATCTGGCGCGTGCGCCGGCTGCGGCCCCTGGGCCAGCGCGTGCTGATCTACTGGGCGGTCATCACGCTGGGGCCCCTGGTGCTGGCGGCGAGCCTGGCGCTCACCACGTCGGTGGCGTCCTCGGCCTCGCGCGGCCTGCACGACGCGCTGCCCGACAGCGCGCGGCTGCTGTTCGATTCCATCGAATTCCTGCTGCTGGCCGGCGGCACCGCGGCGCTGTACCGCTACGTGCCCAACACGCAGGTCAAATGGCGCCATGCGTGGTCGGGCGGCGTGTTTGTCTCGGTGGGGATCGAGGTGGCCAAGAAGGTGCTCGGCCTGTACCTGGCCTCGGTGCCCACGTATTCGGTGCTGTACGGCGCCTTCGCGACGCTGCCGATCCTGCTGGTCTGGATCTACGTGGCCTGGGTGATCGTGCTGCTGGGCGCGGTGGTGGCGGCGTACCTGCCCAGCCTGCTCAACGGGGTGGCGCGCCGGGCGAGCGGCCAGGGCTGGACCTTCCAGCTGGCGGTGGAGGCGCTGCAGGCCCTGCACCGGGCACATGAGACACCGGCCCGCGGCCTGCGAATGAGCGCGCTGTGCCAGGCGCTGCGCGTGGATGCGCTGCAGCTGGAACCCGTGCTGGAGGCGCTCACCGCCCTGGACTGGGTGGTGCAGGTCAACGAAACCGCCGCCGGCGTGCCCGAGACCGTGGAGCCGCGCTACCTGCTGGTGGCCGATCCCGCCGCCACGTCGCTGGAGCCGCTGGTGCAGCGGCTGCTGATCGAGCGGGCCGACAGCCTGGAGCGTTTCTGGGGCAACACGGGCGTGTCCGTGCTCAAGATGGCGGATGTGCTGCCCCGCCCGGCGTGAGTCACGGCGGGCATTTGCTATTGTTTTTGTAGCTATATGCCCTAGTGGAATCTGCGCTAGAGCCTATTTTTTGCCCAGCTGCTGCCCGACCGCCGTGCCCGCCAGCACCCGCGCCTTCCAGCGTGGCGGGGTAGGGCCCGCGCACATAGTCGCCGCAGGCCCACAGCCCCGGCGCGATCGCGTTGGACGGGCGCTGCAGCGCGGGCGTGCAGGCGAAGGTGGCGCGCTTTTCCACCACTGTCTGCACCAGGTCCAGCGCCGGCAGGCCCAGTTGGCGCATGGCCTGGCGCAGCACCTGCTGTTCGCGCTCGGCACGGTCGCCCTCGAAGGCGCTCACCACCAGGGCCAGCAGGCCCGGCGGGCCGCCCAGCACACCGCGGTCGAAGGCGAACTGGGCCGGTTCCTGCATGGAAGAGCGCAGCGCCAGCATGGGGCTCTCCAGCACGGGCCCCTGGGCGCCCGGCACCCGCGCATAGACGGTGGCGATGGCGGTGAAGCGCATTGCCTGTGCCACGGCCGCCCAGTCGTACAGAGCGGAGCACAGCGCCTTGCGCGGCGCGGCCTGCTCGGAGCCCGCGCACGCGGCCACCAGCCTGGCCGCATCGCTGCTGGGCAGGGCCAGCACGGCGGTGCCAAACGCCTCGCCATCGACCGTCCAGCCACTCGATGGCGGTGACTGGGGCGCGATGGCCTGCACCCGGCGCGCCCGGTGCACGGTGTGGCCCTGGGCCTGCAGCCATTGCGCGGCGGGTTCGGGAAACAGCGCGCCCAGGTCGGTGCGCGGCAGCAGCAGGTTGGAGCCGCCGCGCCCGCTGAAGAGCGCATCGCGCAGCACGCGCAGGAACACCGTGGCGCTGGCTTCGGCGGCGGGGGTGTTGAGCGCCGAGACGCACAGCGGCTCGACGAACTCGGCCATCAGCTGCGGCGGCAGGCCCTGGCTGATGGTCCGCACCGTATCGCCGGGCGCGCAGCGGAATCCGCCCAGTCCCCACATCCAGCGGGCGGTGGTGGTCATCAGCGCCAGCCGCTGACGCAGGCCCCAGCCCCGGGCGGTGGCGATGCCCCACACGGCGTCCCAGGGGGGCGCGATGTCCGGCAGGCGGATGCCTTTGCCATCGGCGAAGCGCAGCGACAGCGGCAGGCGCAGCAGGGCCGCGTCCGGATCCACGCCCACCTGCGCCATGAGGTGCAGGCACTCCGTGTAGGCGCCGATCAGGATGTGCTGGCCGTTGTCCAGGGGCGGCGGTGCGCCCGGTGTACCGGGCGCATCGGTGGCGGGCAGGGCGCGCGCGCGGCCGCCCAGCACGCGGGTGGCCTCGAACACG
>NZ_BAAJYR010000130.1:0-9989 GCF_057546605.1 Acidovorax sp. KPB24-03
TTCCAGGTAGTCGGCACCGCCCTTGCCGTCCAGAGTGTCGTTGCCGGCACCTCCGTACAGGTGGTCGTCCTGGCCTCCTCCATCGAGCGCATTGGCCTGGTCGTTGCCGAATCGCACGTAAGCCACGGGTGCGCCGTTGCGCGCCACGGCGGGCAGCACGGTAAGCGTCTGGTCCTGGGTCGACACCTCCGTGTCGTAGTAGTGGTATTCCAGCACGGTGCCGTTGGGGGTGATCCGGACCGGTTTTTCCACATCGCCCTTATTGGCGGTGGCCTTGGCCTGCACCAAGGCCAGCCGATCCGCATACCAGCCGGTGGAGAAATTCGCCAACCCTTGGGCCCGTTGCGCATCGGTCAGCTTGGCATCGGCATCCCACCGCTGCGCCAGTGTGGGGTTGGCGGCCTTGAGTTTGGCGATGGCCTGGGCATCGTCGGTCTTGATGGCGATCGGGCTCAGGGCATTGAGCGCGAGGAATGACGCGAACTGGGTTTTCCCATCGGCGGCCGTGATCTCGGACGCCGCAACGCTGCTCTTGCCCACCAGGGCCTTGTAGGCTTCGCTGTCGGTAACGGCCTTGAGCCGGGCATAGAAGGTGGTGCGGCCGCTGGTGCCATCGCCCTTGCCGTCCTCGGTCTGCGCCCAGGTGTTGCCCTCCAGGCTCCCTTTGAGGCGCGTGGCGCCCTGCCAGTTCAGTCCGAGCATGTCGCCCAGCGCGTTGACGACGTTCTCCAGCACATCGCCTTCGGCCTTGCCTTGCGTGCCGGTGCTCCAGCTCGCCTTCTTGTTGGAGGCCGCGCGCAGGAGGGCCGACGCCTTCTCCAGCGTGAGGCTCGGGTCCAACTGGGCCAGGGTCTTTTGCACGTTCAGCGAGTCCTGGATGAGCACCAGGCTGTGCGTGTCGCCAAAGTCGTTGTTGCTGAATTCAGGCACAAGCAACTTGATGTCGCCGGCCGCATTGGCGGTCGCCGCCAATGCGCCTCCGATGACCGCGCCGCGTAACAGGGGCTGGTCTTCGATAAACACGCCCTGTGCCTGGCCGTAGTGCAGTTGGGAGTTGGCCACGGCCGATGGGCGGGTATCGCCATACACGTCGTGGAAGTTGGGAATGACGGAGGAGCCTAGCGCACGGCCTAGCACGGCCTGCAATCCGCCGCCGAGGGTGCCTGCGGAGGGCGCGGTCTTGGTCTGCGCCGCCATCACGGCCAGTTGATAGTCCAGTTGCAGCGCCTGGATGTTGGCCGGGCCCTGGATGTTCAGGGGCGAGTCCGCGCCACCGCCGGAGGACAGGCCGGGCACGCGCTCGGCCTCCGCCTCGATGGTGGCGATCCGCTCCAGAGCGGCCTGGATCTTGCCCAGTTGCTCGTTGCGAGCCGTGGGCCAGTACACCGGAACGCCCGTTTCGGGCGAGTTGATCGTGGTGCGCAGCGCTTTCACGCTGGCGGCCGCGTCCTTGGCGGCCTGGGCGGTCACACCGGTAGAGCTGGCCCCGAAGAGCGCGCGGTACTTCTCGTACTGCACCTGGGCATCAGGCTCGGAGAACGCGATGGCGGTGCCCGAGGCGTTCTTGCGCTGCGCGTTGAAGTCGCGAATGACATCGGTCAGGCGCGTGCCCTGCTGGACGACGCCAACGCCCGCGCCGTTGAACGTATAGGTCTCTTTGACAGCGGTGTTCAGGGTGCCGTCTTCCACGCGCAAGAGGTTGAAAGCGGTGGCCAGGTGGCCGCCCAGGCTGTAGCCGGTGACGGCGATCTGCTGGCCTGCCGGGATCAGTCCTTTGGTTTTAAGACTGGCGTACCAGTCCTCCATGTCCGCGATCTGCCCGAACGCCCAGCCGTAGGGCTTGATCTCCATGCTGTTGGTGGCCTGATTGTCGCGCGCGCTGTCGTCCAGGAATTCGGTGGAGCGGAAGGACAGGACGAGGTCGCCGGCGGTGATGCCTTGGGTTTCGTCGCTCTTGATGGCTTGGAACAACGTTCCAGAAAAGCCGGTGGCGGTGTTGCTGATGTGTTGGGCAACGGTCCAGGTGTCCGCGAAATTCTTGGCTTCTGCTTCGGTGAATTTGCTGGAGCGGCCGTTGCCGTCGGTCAATCTGGCAACGTCTAAGGGCCTACCCTCGGTTTGACCAGGAAGAGAGACTTTGGGCAATATAAATGCCTCTGCCGCCATTTGCAGATTGGTGTACTTCAAGTGGGTTTGAATTTCGTTGGCCATTTCAATTTCCTTGCTTTGGCTTCAGGATTTGATCGACAAAAAATCGGGTGGGAAAGCGCTCGGCTATTCCCTTAATCTCCGGACAGGTGATTGCAAATCGCCAAGGCTGGCGATTACCTGCGTGACTACCAAAACCAGGCTCGAAGGAATACCAGGTTTTCTTGGCAATCAATTCCTGCGTCTTCGTATCCGTAATCATCACGGTGGTGCCTGCGATCCAATATTCCCGATCAGCCGGGTTGATGATGTTCTCGAAAGAGACGGCGTAGCGTGCAGGCGATTTAGTCAGCCGTTCTTTTGACACCTTCGAAGAAGGCGGGTCATTGAAAGAGTATCTATATATTCCATCATCCTCTTTGACATCAACATAAGAATAACCTTGAAAAACAAGGTAATTATTTGGATTCGTTGGCTCGCCGTTCAAATAACCTCGCTCAGGTGGAAATTGCTGATGCTCCCATTCGATAAAAGATCGGATATAAACATCTCCCCCGTATTGCTGCGCTAACCCTGCGTCTGGCCAATAAGGATCGGAATACATTTTGTACCGTTCTTCCGCCGAGCGCACATTCATCAATAGAACGCCATCAACCCCCTCGACCGTCCGATTAATCTTTTCCTCCGCACTTTTGCACCGCTCGTCGAATATCGCTTTGCCCTTGGCATATCGCTCCTTCATCTGCTGCTGAGTCAGAGTATTGTTTTTTTGGGCTTCCTCGGCGGCAAGGCGCCGTGGCTTGCCGACCAGTGCGATATAGCCCCAGATCAGCCCGCCCGCGAATAACACCACGACCCATAGCGCCCCCTTCTGCCTTCCCCTGGGTGATTTGTTGAAAAGAAAAACCAGCAACATGCAGAAAACGAATGCCCCGCAAATCACCCCGAGGATGAGTTTGAAAATATCGTTGGCATCGAAAGTCATGCCGGGCTCCTTGAATCAAATGCGTGTTTTGCCATAGCCCGACTTCCCTGCCGGCCGCTTGAATGCGTCGAAGCGCTCATCGTCGTTCCCTGGGTTCGATTATCTGAATCCAATTGCACTGATGCCCTAGTGCTGATTGCCTTGATTGCTACTCTTTCCATAGCAAACTAGTGGTTGCCGGCTCTGCCGCGTTTTCGCTGGCATGCCCGTATCGCATCGCTCACTGTTTTTCCCTTTCTTC
Source organism: Acidovorax sp. KPB24-03 (assembly GCF_057546605.1). NCBI lineage: Bacteria > Pseudomonadati > Pseudomonadota > Betaproteobacteria > Burkholderiales > Comamonadaceae > Acidovorax > Acidovorax sp. KPB24-03. Next base: position 3,375 of record NZ_BAAJYR010000130.1, read on the forward strand.
CTTGGTTTCTTGAGTCAAATCGTGGTGGCGCGTGCAGCGCTTGGACACGCTGGTCGACACTCCGATGCCCACGACGGCTATTACGCCCCCACGGCGAGGGCTTCATTCCACAACACCGCCTGGGTCGCCGAAGCCGTTGCCGCAGTCCCCATCGCCGATGGCGCAAAGCCCGCCATGGCCTGCAGCAATTGCTGTGCGCTGCCTTCCAGTGCCATCGCGTGGGGTTGCTCCAATGCGCTGCTCATGGAGGGCGACCACTCCAGCGGCTTGGTCGTTCCTGCACCGTCCGTCACATCCGACAGCTGCATCGGCTTGGTGGACTCGAAGATCGCCAGCGCTTCGCTGTCGGTCGTATAGGGACGGGTGCTTTCCATGCTTGCTTCGCCCGCCGACCACTCCAGCGGCTTGGTGTGTTCCGAGAGCGCTGGGTCCTGTGCCGAGTCCATCCCCAACTCGTAGGCGTAGGGACGCATGCTCTCCACGCTGGCGAGGGTCTGCGAAGCCACCTCGGTGGCAACCAGTTCACCCAGCACGCCATCCCGGCCACGCGAATGCAGCGCCTCCAGATTCCATTGCACGGTGTCTGCGGCAGTGGTCGTCGCCTGTGCAATGTAGGCCTGCGTAAGCTCCGCTTCCTGCACGGCGGCAGAGAGTGCGGGCGCGGCGGCGGCGCCGCCTGCAGACGGCACCAGAGCGCTGGCGAGCTCCGCCGCGACGCTGGATTCGACATAGCTTTCCTTCCAGGGCGTCGCTCCCTGGGTGCCCTTGAAGCGCCACGAGACGGCGGGGGCGTTCTGGTTGTTGTTGTTGCTGCTCATCGGGATTCCTTTCGTTTATCAATAAATCTGTCAAAACCCCACGCCCATCGCATTCGCAGCCGCGGCTGTGCGATGGCTCGCAGGAGGTGTTTCGTCGTGCGGACACGCTGTGTGTGCTGCCTTGCCACGTTGGAAGGTGGCAAGTGGCGAGTGGCAACCGACGGCGGTCCCGTGGGCTGCGCTGATCGCGCCAGGGTGCCGTGAGCGCTACCGTCAGCGTTCTCTCAAGCTCTCGCTGCCCGCACGCTGGATGGGGCTGAGCAGGTATTCGATGACCCGCCGCTTCCCCGTTTTGATTTCCGCGGTCAAATTCATCCCCGGTGCCAGCCGGATCGGCTTGCCGTCCACGTCGATGTGGCTCTGGTTCAAGGTAATGAGCGCCGGGAAGATCGCGCCCCGCTTTTCATCGGTGACGGCATCCTGCGTCACCTTGTCCACCGTGGCCTTCACGGTGCCGTAGCGCGTGAACGGGAAGGTCTCCAGCTTGATGGCCACCTCCTGCCCTGGCACCACGAAGCCGATGTCCTTGTTTTCCAGCGTCACCTCGGCGCTCACGCCGGCGCTGTCGGGCACGATCACCATCAGCGCCTGGGCTCCGGTGACCACCCCGCCTTCGGTGTGGGCGGCCAGTTGCTGCACGGTGCCGGCCACAGGCGCCGTGAGCGTGGCAAGCCGCTCGCGCTGGGTGGCCTTGGCCAGTTCCTGGCCCGATTGCTGGCGCTTCAAGTCTGCCTGCGCCTGGCGATCGCTCAAGGCGCGGCGGGTTTCGGCCAGGTAGGCGCTGCGGGTTTGCTCGGCCTCGCGCAGCGCGGCCTGGGCTTCTTCCAGCCGGGCCTGCTGGGTGGCCAAGTCCCGCTCCAGTTCGATGCGCTCGCGCGTGCGGTCCTGGTTGGCGTGACCCGACATGAAGCCCTGGTCCGCCAGGGCCTTGAAGTCCTGCTCGCGCTGGCGCGCGATGGGCACGGTGGCCTCCAGCTTGCCGATCATGGCCCGCACGGTGGCCATCTCCGCCTGGCGGCGCTGGCGCTCGGCGGCCAGCTTGGCCAGCCGCGCGGTGATGTCGCTCCACTCGGCAGCCAGGTAGGCATTGGCCTCAGCGGTTTCTTCCCGGCTCCATTCGGTGGGAAGGTCCTTTGCGGTCAAACGAGCCACCACCGCACTACCAGCAAGGTTTTTTTGCTCCTGATTCGATAGCATCTGCTGCAGTGCCCGGCTGCGCACCCATTCCGAATCTGCGGACCGCCGCGCTTCGTGGAAGCTGGCCTTGTCGGCCCGCGCGGCGGTGGGGTCCAGCTCCAGCAAGGGCTGGCCGGCCTGCACGTGGTCGCCGTCCTTGACCAGGATGCGGCGGATGACACTGTTCTCCAGCGGCTGCACGAGCTTGGTGCGGTCGCTCACGATGACCCGCCCGGGCGCCACGGCCACGATGTCGATCTTGCCGAAGATGGCCCACAGCAACGCGATCACGAACAGTGCCATCAGCACGAAGGCGATGCGCCGGGGCGCCGGGTGAACCGGCGTTTCCTGCAGGCTCAACGCGGCGGGCAAAAAGGCCTGCTCGTCCGCCAGTCGCGAAGGGCCCGCCAGTTCGGCCCGGTGCGCCCAGGCGGCACGAAAGACGGCGCGGTAGCGGCCCAGCAGTTCGATGACGGGGTGTCGCTGCGTTTGGGGTTTGGCGACGTGGGCACTTACGGGGGCATTCGCAGGGGTATCCGACGCCACGGCAGCGCTGGCGATCACGGTGTCCGTCATGCGATCGCCCCTTCGGCAGCGGGAGCGGCCTTGCTGCCGTCCTGCATGCGCCACAGGTGGGCATACAGGCCCTGCTGCCGCTGGATGAGCGCATCGTGCGGCCCGGCCTCGACGATCTTGCCCTTGTCCATGACGATGATGCGGTTCGCGTGCCGCACGGCGCTCAAGCGGTGGGCGATGATGAGCACGGTGCGCCCTTGGCAGATGTGCGCCATGTTGCGCTGGATGATGGCCTCGCTCTCGTAGTCGAGCGCGCTGGTGGCTTCGTCCAGGATGAGGATGCGGGGGTTGGTGAACAGGGCCCGCGCAATGGCCACGCGCTGGCGCTGGCCGCCCGACAGGCTGCCGCCCTGCTCTCCCACCAGGGTGTCGTAGCCTTCGGGCAGTTCGCTGATGAAGTCGTGCGCGCCGGCCAGGCGGGCAGCGTGCACCACGGCTTCGATGGGTGCGGCGGGGTCGGCAATGGCGATGTTCTCGCGCACGCTGCGGTTGAACAGCAGGTTCTCTTGCAGCACCACGCCCACCTGGCGGCGCAGTTGGGCGGCATCGATGAGGCTGATGTCGATGCCATCGACCAGGATTCGGCCCTGCTCCGGCACGTACAGGCGCTGCACTAATTTTGTGAGGGTGCTCTTGCCCGAGCCCGAACGGCCCACGATGCCGATGACCTCCCCAGGCCGCACGTCCAGGCTGACGCCGCCCAGCACGGGCGAGGCCTCAGGCCGGTAACGAAAGTGCACGCCATCCAGGGTGATGCGGCCCTGGATGGGGGGCAGCTGCGCGGCGCTGGAGGGCGGCACTTCGGTGCGGGTGTTGAGGATGTCGCCCAGGCGCGCCATGGAGATGCCGGTCTGCTGGAAATCGGTCCACAGCTGGGCCATGCGCATGATGGGCTGGGCCACGCGCTGCGCGAACATGTTGAAGGCGACGAACTGGCCCACGGTGAGCTGGTTGTCCATGACGAGGTGGGCCCCGTACCAGAGGGTGGCGGCGTTCACCAATTTGCCGATCAGGTTGACGGCCTCGTGCGCCCAGGCGGCGACGTTCTGCGTCTTGAAGCTGGCGCTGACGTAGGCAGCCAGCTGGTTGTCCCAGCGGCGGGCGAACGAAGGCTCCAGCGCGCTGGCCTTGACGGTCTGGATGCCGGTGACGGTTTCCACGAGCATGGCCTGGTTCTCCGCGCCGCGCGCGAACTTGTGGTCCAGCCGGCGACGCAGCACGGGCACGATGGCCAGGCTCAAGCCGAAATACAGCGGAAGGCTGACCAGCACGATCAACGTGAGCGGCACGCTGTAGAACAGCATCACGGCGATGAAGATGACGGAAAACAGCACGTCCAGCACCACGGTGAGGGCGTTGCCGGTCAGGAAGCTGCGGATGTTCTCAAGCTCCCGCACGCGGGCCACCGAATCGCCCACGCGGCGCGCCTGGAAGTACGACAGCGGCAGTTGCATGAGGTGGCGAAACAGCCGCGCGCCCAGTTCCACGTCGATGCGGTTGGTGGTGTGGCTGAAGACGTAGCCGCGCAGGCCGTTCAGCAGACTCTCGAACACCACCACCACGACCAGGCCGATGACCAGCACGTCCAGCGTGGTCACGCCATGGTGGACGAGCACCTTGTCCATCACCACCTGGAAGAACAAGGGGCTGATCAGCGCGAAGAGCTGCAGCATGAAAGAAATCAGCAGCACCTCGCCCAGCAGCTTGCGGTGCTTGACGAGGCTGGGAATGAACCATGAAAAGTCGAACTTGGCCAGCTCGCCCGCCAGGCTGGCGCGGCTGGTGATGAGCAGCAACTCGCCGGTCCACTGCGCAGCGAAGTCTTCCAGGGATTCGATGGTGGGGCGGTTGCCGCCGGGGCCGGCGGAAGGGTCTTGCAGCAGCACACGCTGGCCGTTGCATTGCGCCAGGACGATGGCCCGCACCTCGCCGGCCGCGTTGCGCACCATGGCCAGGGCCGGCAAGGGGCTGAGGGCCAGTCGGTCAGTGGTGGTGACACTGATCTTGGCTTTCAGGCCGATGTGCTTGGCCGCCCGGACCAGGTCCTGCATCGTGGCGGTTTCGCTGGGCTGCAGGCCCATCTGGTGCCCCAACGTGGCCGGGTCGGCTGCGACTTGGTGCAGGCGGGCGACGAGGCACAGTGCTGCAATGCCGCTGTCACCCCGGCGGTCGATGGAGGGGCCGGTGTCCCGAACTTCCCCTGTTGATCCGCTGGCATCTGCCAGTGCATTTGCTACCACCATCGAACGCTCCTGTCTGTCGGAGGCGGCATGCTATTCGACAAAGTCGTGTAAATCTCTTGTATTTTTTGTACGCATTCCATTACAAGGCATGCACACAACACAAAACGAAACAATTTGACTTTGGTGGAAAGTTCAAATAATCGATTCAATTACCCATCGCACCGGGCATGTGATTTGCTTCTTTGTCCCGCATTCCTTTCAAGAAAGACGCTCCATGACCTCTCGCCGCCTCTTCACCGGCCGCCTGTTCTGCACCTCCCTGGCCATCTCCGCCACCTTGGGCCTGGCGCCCACGCTGGCCTTCGCGCAGGCCAAGCTGAAGGTGGCGGCGATCTACACGGTGCCCTATGAACAGCAATGGGTGAGCCGCATCCACAAGGCGCTCAAGGCGGCGGAAACGCGCGGCGAGATCGAATACAAGAGCAGCGAGAACGTGGCCAATGCCGATTACGAGCGCGTGATGCGCGAATACGCCACCGGGGGCAACCAGCTGATCTTCGGCGAGGTGTTCGGCGTGGAGGCCGCCGCGCGCAAGGTGGCCAAGGACTTTCCCAAGACGGCCTTCGTGATGGGCTCCTCGGGCAAGCCGCAGGCGCCCAATTTCAGCGTGTTCGACAACTACATCCAGGAGCCCGCCTACCTGTCCGGCATGGTGGCGGGCGGCATGACCCGCACGAACAAGATCGGCATGGTGGGCGGCTTTCCGATTCCGGAGGTCAACCGCCTGATGCACGCCTTCATGGCAGGCGCGAAGGAGGTGAACCCGAAGGCCGAGTTCACCATCACCTTCATCAACAGCTGGTTCGACCCGCCGAAGGCCAAGGAGGCGACCTTCGCCATGATCGACAAGGGCGCCGACGTGCTGTATGCCGAGCGCTTCGGCGTGTCCGACGCCGCCAAGGAAAAGGGCAAGCTGGCCATCGGCAACGTGATCAACACGCAGGCCCAGTACCCGGACACGGTGGTGGCCTCGGCGCTGTGGCACATGGAGCCCAGCGTGGACCGCGCGATCGCGCTGGTCAAGGAAGGCAAGTTCGCCGCCGAGGACTACGGCCCCTATTCGATGATGAAGCACAAGGGCTCCGAACTCGCGCCGCTGGGCACGTTCGAGAAGAAGGTGCCGGCCGAGGTCGTGGCCAAGGTGAAGGCCAGGGAGGCCGACATCCTGGCGGGCAAGTTCACCGTGAAGGTGGACGACAGCCAGCCCAAGTCCACGGCCAAGTGATGCGCGCGCGCTGCGCCGGGCGGAGCACGCTGCGTGGGTGAGTCCGCCGCCCGCCCGCCGTCGGCCGAGGCCGGGCCGCCCGTGCTGCGCCTTCACGGCATCACCAAGCGGTTCGGCCCGCTGGTCGCCAACGATGGCATCGACCTGACCCTCGCCCGGGGCGAGGTGCTGGCGCTGCTGGGCGAAAACGGCGCGGGCAAGTCCACGCTGATGTCGATACTCTTCGGCCACTACCGGGCCGACGCCGGGCACATCGAGGTCTTCGGCCAGCCGCTGCCGCCGGGCCAGCCCCGCGCGTCGCTGGCGGCCGGCATCGGCATGGTGCACCAGCACTTCACGCTGGCCGACAACCTGAGCGTGCTCGATAACGTGATGCTGGGCAGCGAGCCGCTGTGGCAGCCGTTCTCGCGCCGGGCCGCGGCCCGCGCGCGGCTGCTGGACGTCTCGGCCCGGTTCGGCCTGCCGGTGGCGCCCGATGCCCGCGTGGGCAGCCTTTCGGTGGGCGAGCGGCAGCGCGTGGAAATCCTGAAAGCGCTGTACCGCGGCGCCCGCATCCTGATCCTGGACGAGCCCACCG
>NZ_BAAJYR010000131.1:0-9985 GCF_057546605.1 Acidovorax sp. KPB24-03
AGCACCCGCCTGGCCCGTGCCGATGGCGGCTGGCAATGGCCTGCCGATGCACCGCTGGCCGCCACCGTGCGCGCCCAGTTGCCGGACGTGGGCGTGTGGTCCGCCCTGGCACCGCCGGGCTGGCGCGTGAAGGGCACGCTGGACGCCAATGTCGCCCTCGCCGGCAACCGCGCCGCGCCCCGATGGAGCGGCACGCTCGGCGCCGACCAGCTGTCGGTGCGATCGCTCATCGACGGCGTGGACCTGCAGGACGGGCGCCTGCGCGCCACGCTGAACGGCGACCGGCTCGACATCACCGAATTTCGCGTGAACGGCGGCCAGGGCAGCAACGCCCGCATCGCCGGCTTCAGCGGCAACCGCACCGCGGCCCCGCGCGACGGCGGCACGCTCACCGGCCAAGGCAGCGTGTCGTGGACCACGGGCGGCAGCGGCGCCACCGGCTCCGGCATCGCCATGGACTTCGACGCCGAGGCGCGCGCCCTGCAGGTGCTGGTGCGCGCCGACCGCCAGGTCAGCGTGTCCGGCAATCTGCAGGCGCGGCTGCGCCAGGGCCAGTTCACGCTGCGCGGCAAGCTCACCACCGACCGCGCCACCATCATCCTGCCCGAGGCCGGCGCACCCAGCCTGGGCACCGACGTGGTCGTGCGCTCCGCCGCCAAGGACCGCGAAACCGTCAAGCAGGCCGAACGCGCGGGACAGGCCGCCGGCCGCGTGGAAGCCGCCAAGCCGCCGGACATCGCCGTCACCCTCAACCTGGGCGACGACTTCGCGCTGCAGGGCCACGGCATCACCACCCGCCTGGCGGGCGAACTGGAGATCCGCGGCGCCACCGTCGCCGGGGCGCCGCCGCGCGTCACCGGCGAGGTGCGCACCGTGGAAGGCCGCTACCGCGCCTGGGGCCAGTCGCTCGATGTGGAGACGGGCCTGGCACGCTTCAACGGCCCGTACGACAACCCCGCGCTGGACATCCTCGCCATCCGGCCGAACATCAGCGTGCGCGCCGGCGTGCAGGTCACCGGCTCGGCCAAGGCGCCGCGCGTGCGGCTCTATTCCGACCCCGATCTGCCCGACGCCGAAAAGCTCTCCTGGGTGGTGCTGGGCCGCAGCGGCGCTGCCGGCGGCGCCGAGGCCGCGCTGCTGCAGCAGGCGGCGCTGGCGCTGCTCGGGGGCAACGGCAATGCCGGTGCCGGCAACTTCGCCAAGCGCGTGGGGCTCGACGAGATCGGGTTCAAGGGCCCCGGCTCGGGCGAGGATGCCTCGGCCGCCGCGCTCACCTTCGGCAAACGCCTGTCCAAGGACCTGTACGTGACCTACGAGCGCAGCCTCTCGGGCGCCCTGGGCACGCTGTACATCTTCTACGACCTGACCAAGAGCCTCACGCTGCGCGGCCAGACCGGCGCGCAAAGCGCGGTGGACCTGATCTACACGGTGCGGTACGACTGACGGGGCCCATCAGCCCGCCGCGGCGCGGGCGAACTGGGGCGCGTTCTGCACCCGGCCATCCCCGTGCGGCAGATAGGGATAGAGCAGGCTCCCCGCGGCCTGCAGCAATTCGAACTGGGCGGACGCCAGCCCCTGCTCCACCAGATCGAAATGGCACAGGGTGCCGTACAGGCCGCCGCGGTGATCGGTCACCGGCACGCCGTGGTAGGCCACCACTACGCCGCGGAACGAGCTGGCCAGCAGCCGCTCGTCGTGCATCGAGTTGTCCACCAGCAGCGAGCCATCGCGCAGCACGAACTGGCAAAAGCTGTTGTCCAGCGCCACCACGGCCAGCGCCTCGGGCCGGATCTGGTGCTGCTTGTCGTAGAGAAAGACGTTGATGAGCTGCGACTCGATCACCTGGAAGATGCCGGTGTACCGATGCGGCACACCGCGGTTGAGGGCCTCCATGGCGGGAGAGAGTCCCTCCGCCAGGAGCAGGGCGTGGAACTGTGGAGGCGTCATCGGTGAAATCATTGCGGAGGTATTTTAGAGCGGCGCACCGCCCGGGGCGCGTTGCCACTGCGGAAATGCGGCGCTCCCATGGCCTGTGGCCCCGCGCCGGGCGCGATCTTCTTTTGCGGAGGTCTCAGCACGGCGGGGAAAAGCTGCCACGGCCACGCCTTTACAATCGCCCGTCCTCCTCGTAGTTCAATGGATAGAACGAGTGCCTCCTAAGCGCTAGATACAGGTTCGATTCCTGTCGAGGGGACCACTGATTTACTTACAAATCAACGGCTTACGTTCAGCGCCCTCCCTTCGGGGACATGGCGGGGACATAGGACAGTGCATCCGCGTCGCCGAATGGTCAGTCAGCATATCTCCTGACGTCGGCGCCCTAACAGGGGAGTCACCTTGCCGAGAAAGCCTCGATTAGGCCAGTGCGCCATTTGCGGCATGCACGGCGATGTCACACGAGAACATCTTCCTCCTGCAAAGTTGTACTCGGCTAATGAGCGCGCCGCGCTTCAGATGAACATCATCAAAGCCTGCCTTCGTTGTAACAACGGCGGTTCAAGTGATGACGAAAATCTAAAAATCTTGCTTGGGCTCGTTACCGGTGATGGTGGACGGAATGCGAACCAGATCATTGACCATCTTGCATCAACGCTTGAAAAAAATAAGAGATTGCAAACGACGATTTTTGAAGGCCGGTTAACTAATACTCCAACCGGCCGCCAGATTGCGATTGAATTTGACCAGGCTTCGTACTGCCGCTCAGTTACTCGCATTACGAAGGGACTTTACTTTTCGGAATCCGGCAAAGCACTCGGACTGGCTGCTTGGGTGTCAGTCTTTGAGCCCTCAAATAGTTATATCGCTGTGGATAACGCCTTAAGGTCTATGCCTCGGAAGTCGCTCAACGGAGGCACTTTCACTTATGCGCATCAAATTTTTTGAGGACGGTGGCAGTGTGTGGCAGTTCAACTTTTTTTAATCGCCACGAGGTATTAGCTTGGACGGGTCCTCCTGTCCCCTGAGCCGTTATCTCCTGATCTGTCGGTGCAGGGTCATGAGGGGCCTCGCTGTCGTGCCGCATCGCCGCGGTCAGCGTGTTCCCGATGCTAACGTGCCCGTACCAGATATGGAAGGCGGACACCTCGGGAAGCTTGCCGGTGCCGCATTCGCGGATGGGTTCAGGCGGTAGGTGATCCGCACCTTGCCGAAGGCAGGAGTATCTATGACGGCGGGCAGGGTGGGGGGCCGGCCGCTGCCGGCGGGTGGGAGCAACTTGCTGCCCGGCGGAAATTTCCTCGCCCGGGATCTTGGATAGTATCCCGTTGTCTGCACCAAAACCATTTATTTGGGGAATCCCCCCTCCGTCAAATAGGCATAGTGGGTGATCGGAAATAAAAAAGTATCGCCGCCAGTATCACACCCACTAAAAAGCATGCCAAGGCGGAAAATCCAATAAACCAAGACAAAAAGCTATTTTCAGTACGAAGACCGTCCCGCTTCAACATGTCCAGCCAAAGGATTTTTCCTTCCGCTACGCTCAGCCAATCGGACCTCCAGCCGATTAATGCACGATTGATGCGTATATTCTGATTTACATGTGACCCGCCAACAAAAACCAGCCCCAACACAAATACGGCGAGAATTAAATAAGACATCCAAATTTGTCGATAGCCTGGAACGGCGCCGATAAACGCAAGCATCCCTGCAGCCCCTCCGCCGTTAATAGCCAGGAGGTAATTCCAAGCCGCTTTCTCAGCTTCGCTTGACATCAATCTGAGATGATCAAAGCGTTTTTCGAAATAATCGGACTGCATACGCTGAGCGTCTCCAATCATGATGGACCTCCGTTGTCGAATACCTCCATTCTGGGGGAGCCAAGAGGCCGCCGCCAGCCCCCGACGAGGCGGAGGCTACTCACTCCGCAGATCGGTCTTTATGGGCGCGCGGCAGTTGGTCAGCGCTGTCGGCAGCTGCCCCTCATAACCCTCCCGCCTCTCGTTTGCCGCCATCGCGGCTCGCGCGAAGTCGTCCACGGTCGCGCCCGGGCGCAGGGCCTCGGTGGGCATAGCAAGCCGGTCGGGCACAGGCTCTTCGCAAGCACCGTGATGCGAAAATAGCCCATGGCCCGCACTGACCCCCAACTGAACTTCAGAATTCCTTTCGAGCTTCGAGACCGGCTCGATGAGGCGGCGACGGAGAACAACCGGTCTCTTACGCGAGAACTCATCGCGCGCTTGGAGCAATCGTTTCAGGGGCCAGAGCTCGGCCCCGGGGCTTTGCGTGAAAAGCTGATGTTGGCCATCGCTCTGCAGGAGTACAGATCCAACCTTCTGTCCAACTACCCCGATCCGCAACGTCTAACACCGAACGAGCAAAAGGAATTCGACACGGTGAAGGACAGGATCACCAGAATGGTCTGGCGTATCGAAGAAGACTTTGCTGCCGCAGGCCAGCCGTACCCTCTCAGGCCGCTCGGTCGTTACGTGACTGTTCAGGATATGAAAGACCGGGAGCGGAGCAAAAGTTAGGAACCGCCCTTTCGCGCAACCAAAGCAGCAATACCTGCTTTGCTCACTTCTCCCGTCGGCTCACCTCAGCCATGGTTTCCAGCGCCGCGAGTTCCATCACCCAAACGTCCTCATCCAGCTGGTCACGGTCAGCGGGTTCAAGCGCCATGCGATCACCTGCTTCGGAGTCGGCAGCGTGACGTAGTACGCATCCTTCTCGGCCTGCGACGCCCGGCGGCTGGGCTTCTTTCGGCCATCCATGCCCGGCCGGACCATCGGGCCCATTCCGTCCGGCCCGTAGCGGTAGCGCTGCAGATAGCCGTACTCCACCAGATGGCCGTGCGGCGCCTTCTTGTGGTTCCAGCTGATGTTGTAGACCGCCTTGCCGTCCACAGACTTCTCCGGGCTGAATTTCTGGTAGATCGATGCATCCAGATTGCCGGTTTTTCGGCCAACTGCGGGCAAAGTCGGTGGGTAAGCAAGGCAAGTTTGGAACAAACTCCCGCAGTCGTTGTTTCGGAGGTCTGCAGAGGACAGTAACTGCCGATTTCGCTTAATGCTCCTGGCAGCCGGATGCCATAGCCGGGCCGCCATGGCTCGCCTTACCTCTGACTGATAACGAACCGGGTCGGGCGCGCAGAAGTGCCGATGGGCATGGCGCTTCCAATTGCACCAATGGCAGCAAGCCGCAATGTTTGCTGGATGATCCAGGCCACCTCGTTGACGCTCCACCAAATGCTCGGCTGTCGACCGAAGCACATCGAGCAGAGCTTCAGGAAGACCGTATGCCTGCGCAAATCTCTTGCGGCATTCCGGCTCCCAGATCGGCAACTCACAATAAATGCAGAGGCCCCGTTGGGCAAAGTAAGCACGCTTGCGGAGGGTGGTAGTGGTGATTTTCAGCATGGTCGATCAAAAACAGTGGTGCTGTTTCCGTCGCCAATGACTGGTCGGGTCGGACGCCGAGGCTGGTGCCGAATCGGCTATGCAGGGAATTGCTCCCATGCGGTCGGTTTTGCGATACCGAACGCTTGCAATTTACGCGCTCATACCACCGCGCGTCAAGCCAGGATTTATCGGTTGCATTGGTTTGGGGGAGTCGAAATCTTTCGCTGAACAAAGTGCGCGCTGCGCTCAGGCAGACCGCCGCCGATGCCATGCCAGCAGCCCCAGCAAGGCCGTCAGCATCGCCAGGCCGAAGTGCGACAGCGTGGGAATGGCGGCGGCACTCGCCGGCGCCGCGGCGATCACCGCCGGCCCGCCCGGATCGGAGATCGTGCCCACCGCCGGATCGGCGTCCCCCGGGCCGTTGTCCTCGATGTCGAAGGTCACCGTGTCCCCATTGATCTGGGCGCCCGGCCATTCGAACCACTCCGACTGCGCCGCGCCCGCGGTGCGCGGGCCGTACTTCATGAAGCGGCTGCCCGCTGCCAGCGCCTGCGGGTACTTCAACGTCACGGTGACCTTGCCCGCGCAGGTGGTGGCCACGAAGCGGAAGACGCCTTGGGGAAACTGCGCGCCCGCGGGGCGGCTGGATGGCACCTCGAACACGGTCTGCGCGGTGTCGAACGTGCAACCGCTCACGCCGGTCAGCGAAGCGGTGATCTGCCCACTGCCGGCGGGCGAAGCGCCGGTGAACGAGTCCTCGACGCTCGGCAGGCGCACCACCAGATGCAGGGTCGATTCCTTCTGGATGTTGTAGTCCGAGAGGGTTCGGCCGTCTTCCAGTTGCTTGCCCGCGAAGATCAGCCGCTGCTGCTCGGGCGCAATGCCTTCCTGGTCCTGGATCTTGGCCTTCACGTTCTCAATCGAGTCGCTGGGCTCCACGTCCAGAGCGATGGTCCTTCCGGAGACGGTTTTCACGAAGATCTGCATGGCCCACGCGCCCTGCGAGAGGGCGGCGAGCGCAATGAAGAGGGCCCATCGGGCAGCCCATCTCCGAATATCCAGAAAGGGGGGAACAGGCGGGGAGAACGCAAAAACCATGGATCAACTGGCAGCAGGTCGAAAAAGACCCGGGATCATGCGTTTCTGACGGGTTTCTTACAAGCGTTCCAGCCCTTGATCTGCGGAAATTCGCGTTTTTTTTAGGGGGCTTGCGCCAGCCAGCCGTCGATCACCCGGGGCAGGCCGCCGCCGGTGAGCGGACGCAGCGCATGGCGGCGAGCCGGAGTTTCCAGGGGCGGTCGGTCCAAGGCATGCGGGGTCAGCGCCCGCAGACCGCGTCTCAGCGGCTGAGCATCGCGACGACCGCGACGATGCCGAGCACCACCACCGCCACCGCCCGTGCGGCCCAGCCGCCCAGGCTGGCGGCGGTCATCCCGGCAATGCCGGCTTTCACGGTACCGGCGTGGCGGCCCTCATGGGTGCCGGATTCAAAGGCAGAACGCCTGCTGATGGCCATCGCCTGGGGATGGCCGCAGCCGGGGCAAGCGGTCGCCTGATCGGAAATCTGCCGGTTGCATTCGGGGCATGGAACGAGTGCCATGGGTTTTCTTCTCCTGGTGCATGGATGGAACGATGGCCACAACCTGCCTGTGACAGTCGCACCATAGCCCGGCCCTTGCCCTCGGCTGTTTCGAAATGCGTCGAAGCTGCGCGGCTCCAACCGCGTCACGGCGAGCCTTGCAGCTCCCAACGGCTGCCATCGGCAAAAGACAGCCTGAGTCTCAAGGTGCCACCGGCTGCGGTGTACAGGCTGTATCGGCGAATTTGCGACAACTGCCGATGGGCCCAGGCCTCCATCTGCATCAGGGGCTGATCGTCGCACGCGGCCATCGTCTGGAAAACTGGCTCGGCACGAATGCCGCCATCCTCGGCCCACCACCGGTATCGGAATGTCGACCCGTTGCACACGCGCAGGCCGAAAAGCCCGGCACCTGGAAAGCTCAACCGCACCGATGGGCCGGAATTGCCCATGCCGGTCCTTGGCCAATCGTGCCGCTCCGTGCCATCAGGGCCGAAGATCGAGACCAGGCCCCATTCAGCGGTATCCAGCGTGCCGAGGTAGAAGTTTTCGCGCGCTGGCTCTGCCTCCCGCTGAGGGGGCTGCTGTGGCGAGGCCATCGCGCCACTCGCTATCAGAGCGAGCGCGGCACCAGCGATGAGCGCAAGCACCCTAGCGGGCCCCGCCCAACTTCTCGAAATCCGCATCCAGCCGCGCCAGCGACGCCGCGATCTGCGCGCGCCGGGCCTTGATCCAGCCGTCCTGCTCGGCCACGCGCTGGGATGCCTCGCGCAGCATGCGGTCCATTTCGGCGGGCTGCGGGCCACCGGCGGTCTGGCGGTTCCTGACGATCGCCACCGGGTCGAGCGTGGAACGGAACTCGGCCTCGGACAGGGGCAGCACCTGCGCAAACTCCGTTCCCTTCACCGTCTCGGCGTAGATGCGTTGCGCCTGCGCATACGGAAACGCGAGGGGCCGGATGTCCTTGGCCTTGGCGTATTCCACGACCTCCGACGCGAAATGGTGGCCGACGCGGAAGGGCAGCTTGTATTGGCGCATCAGCACGTCGGCCAGTTCCTGCGAGGCGGTCCAGTCGCTGTTGAGCTCCTCCAGCGCACGCTGGGGATCGATCACCAGGTTGTTGAGGATGCGCGTCCAGTTGTTCAGTACACCGGCCGCCGCCTGCACCATCGCGGCGTTGGTGCGGACCTCCTTGGGGTCGCTCATGCCGGGGGGAATGTTGTGCGCCTGCAATGCGGGGCCCATGCCCAGGTTGAGCGCGGTGGAAGCGTCGCGGCGGGTGCTGTTGAGCAGGCCGGGATTGCGCTTTTGCGGCATGGCGCTGGAGACATACGTGTTGCCGCCGCCTTCCTGCAGCAGGATCCAGGGGCGCGGCTGGGCGTATTGGGTCATCACGTCTTCGATGAAGCTGCCGGCATGCAGGGCGATGGCCATGACGATGGCGCCGGCCTCCACGGGCTGGTCCACGGCGGAGATCTGCGCGGCGTCGTACGCGTTGTCCACCGTGGCGGAAAAGCCCAGGTAGTCCGCCATGCGCTGGCGGTTCAATGGCCAGCTGGTGCCGTTGAGCACCGTGGTGCCCATGGGCGAGCGGTCCATGCGGGCATAGGCTTCGCGGATGCGCTGGGCGTCGCGCTCCAGCCCGGCGGCGATGCCCAGCAGATAGTGGCCGTAGCTGTTGGGCTGGGCCGCCACGCCGTTGGTGTAGTTGGGCACCACGGTGGCCCGGTGCTTGCCGGCGAGTTCGATCAGGGTGGCGGTGGTTTGGCTGAGCGCCTCGGCCAGGTGGAGCATTTCATCGCGCAGGATGGCGGACCGCGCGGTGGCCAGCATGTCCTGGCTCGATCGGCCGGCGTGCAGCAGCGTGATCTGGGGTCCGGCGGCCTCGATCAGCAACGGCTCGAAGGTGATGACCAATGAGGGCCGCTTGCCACCCGGCTTGTCGCCGTTGGCCAGCACCTGGGTGATGCCTTTGTAGACGAGGGGCGACAGCGATGGGTCGAGCAGGCCCTCGTCGGTATTGATGACGGCGGTGGCCTTGTTGATCTCGCCGAGCCAGAAGAAATCGTCGTGCTTTTTGGCGGAGGTCTGGGCGCCCGCGTGGGGCACGAGGGCCGCCAGGGAAAGGGCGGCGGCAATGGCGAGTCGGGTGGGTTTCATGGGCATGGCCTGTTGTCTCTGTAATGGGTTTGTTCCACCGGCGCAGGCGGCCGTGGCGATGATGGGCGCGCTGGGTCCGTGCTCAATACACGCCGTAGCGGTACGCAAAGTACAGGGCGGCGAGGGTGCCGACGACGGCGAGGACGGTCATTGCTTTGCGCATGGGAACTCCGCGGGGGAAAAGGCCATGGTAGCCGCCCCGGCGCCGCCACCCGCCATCGGCGTCAGCGGCCGTGCAGGCCCTGCGGCGCACCGCCCGGCCGCGCAGCGCGCCGCTGCAGCAGCGCCCGCACCATCACCCCCACCACCAGCGCGTTGACCACAAAGATGCCCGCGTGCAGCGCATTGCTGTGGTGCAGGAAGCCGATCAACTCGAACGGCAGGTAGATCGCCCCGCTGCCCGCCGCCAGCACCTCGGCCCAGGGGCGTTCCTTGAACAGGCCGTACGCCTCCACCAGCCGCAGCGCGGCATACGCGGCAGCGCCCAGGGCCAGCAGCATGAGCCGGGAGTCCTGCACGTTGCGGGCCGCGTCCAGAAAAATCTGCGGGTATCTGGCCGCGGGATTGAGGTGCGCATGCTCGATGAGCCGCACGGCGATGGCGTAGATGTCCCGGTGCGCCAGCGACAGCAGCCCCGTGGCGGCGGCCAGGACGAGCAGGCCCTTGAAAGCTTCGAGGAACGCGACGAGACGGACGGCCTGGTTCATGGAAAACGCCTCCCACGCGAACGGCGCGGATGGATGCATGGTGAATGGGTGACGAAAGGCGGACGGGCGCCAGGCCGATTGTCGGCCCTGCCGGCACGCGCGCCGCCGACCCCACCACGCAGCCGGGGCCCCGGCCTACAATCCGCCGGCCCGCCCCGACGATCCGATGGCGCCGCTCCACGGATGCTGATCTGAGCCAAAAA
>NZ_BAAJYR010000132.1:0-9874 GCF_057546605.1 Acidovorax sp. KPB24-03
CAGCGGCTCGTCGAACAGGAACACCTGCGGCTGGCGCACGATGGCGCGCCCCATGGCCACGCGCTGGCGCTGGCCGCCGGACAGCTCGCGCGGCTTGCGCTCCAGCAGGTGGCCCAGCTCCAGGATCTTGGCGGCCTTGTCCACGCGCCGCTTGATCTCGTCCTTGGGCACCTTGGCGATCTTCAGGCCGTAGGCCATGTTGTCGAAGTTCGTCATGTGCGGGTAGAGCGCGTAGTTCTGGAACACCATGGCGATGTCCCGCTCGGCGGGCTCGAGGTTGTTCACCACGCGGGGGCCGATGGCGATCTCGCCGCCGCTGATCTCTTCCAGGCCCGCGACCATGCGCAGCAGGGTGGATTTGCCGCAGCCCGACGGGCCGACGATCACGATGAATTCGCCATCCTGGATTTCGGCGCTGACGCCGTGGATGACCGGGTTGGCCTTGGGGCCGGCGCCGTAGCGCTTGATGACGTTGCGAAGCGAGAGGGATGCCATATCTTTGGGATTCTTGTCAGATCGATCGGTGGTCGTTGACCGTTATTTCTCGGTGTCCACGAGGCCCTTGACGAACCACTTCTGCATGAGCATCACCACCACGGCCGGCGGCAGCATGGCCAGGATGGCCGTCGCCATGACGATGTTCCATTCGTTCTGGCCGTCTCCGCCGGCGATCATGCGCTTGATGCCGATCACCACCGGGTACATGTCTTCGCTCGTGGTGGCCAGCAGCGGCCACAGGTACTGGTTCCAGCCGTAGATGAACTGGATCACGAACAGGGCGGCGATCGAGGTCTTGGACAGCGGGATCAGGATGTCCTTGAAGAACCGCATCGGGCCCGCGCCGTCCATGCGCGCGGCCTCGACCAGCTCGTCGGGCACGGTCAGGAAGAACTGGCGGAACAGGAACGTGGCCGTGGCCGAGGCGATCAGCGGCACGGTCAGGCCCGCGTAGCTGTTGAGCATGCCGAGGTCGGACACCACCTGGTACGTTGGGCCGATGCGCACTTCCACGGGCAGCATCAGCGTGATGAAGATCAGCCAGAAGCACAGGCCCTTGAAGGGAAAGCGGAAGTACACGATCGCGAAGGCCGACAGCAGCGAGATGGCGATCTTGCCGAAGGTGATGACCAGGGCCGACACCAGGCTGACCCACATCATGCGGGCCACCGGGGCCGTGGAGCCCGCGCCCGCGTCGCGGCCGAACAGGGCGGCCTTGTAGGTCTCCCAGAAGTGGCTGCCGGGCAGCAGCGGCATGGGGGCCTGCACGATCTCCTGCGCGGTGTGCGTGGAGGCGACGAACGCCAGGTACAGCGGAAAGGCGACGATCAGCACGCCCAGCACCATGATCACATGGGCCAGGATGCCGGCGGTCAGGCGGCGCTCAACCATGGGCGGCCTCCATCGAGGAAACGCATTGCATCGGGCGTTGCATCAGTAGTTCACTTTCTTTTCGACATAGCGGAACTGCACCACGGTGAGCGCGACGACGATCAGCATCAGCACCACCGATTGCGCGGCCGAGCCGCCCAGGTCCATGGCCTTGAAGCCGTCGTAATAGACCTTGTAGACCAGGATGGCCGTGTCCTTGCCCGGGCCGCCCTGCGTGGCCGCATCGACGATGGCGAAGGTGTCGAAGAAGGCATAGACCACGTTGATCACCAGCAGGAAGAACGTGGTGGGCGACAGCAGCGGGAACTGGATGGTCCAGAAGCGGCGCCACGGGCGCGCGCCGTCGATGGCCGCGGCTTCGATGAGCGACTTGGGGATCGACTGCAGACCGGCCAGGAAGAACAGGAAGTTGTAGGAGATCTGCTTCCACACCGAGGCCATCACGATCAGCGTCATGGCCTGGCCCGAGTCGAGCAGGTGGTTCCAGTGGATGCCGACCTTCTCCAGGCCGTAGGCCACCACGCCGAGCGACGGCGAGAACATGAACACCCACAGCACCGCGGCCACGGCGGGCGCGACGGCGTAGGGCAGGATCAGCATGGTCTTGTAGAACATGGCCGCCTTGACCACGCGGTCGGCGAAGATCGCCAGCATCAGCGACAGGCTGATGCCGATGCCCGCCACCAGCACGGAGAACATGGCCGTGGTCTTGAACGACTCCACGTAGCTGCCGTCGTTGAAGAGCTGGCGGAAGTTGGCCAGGCCCACCCATTCGGTGGAGGTTCCGAAGGCGTCCTGCAGCTGCATCGACTGCACCAGCGCCTGGCTGGCGGGCCAGAAGAAGAAGACCAGGATGATGGCCATCTGCGGCGCGATGAGCAGCCAGGGCAGCCAGGCAGATTTGAAACGGACGCGTTTTTCCATGGGGCGGAAGGTTGGGAGAAATCGGCGCTTCCCAAAGCAAAAAGCAGATGGATGACCCATCTGCTTTTTACGGTTGGCGAAACGGTCAGTTTAAGCCGTATTACGACTTGTTCGCCTTCTGGAAGCGTTCCAGTTGCTCGTTTCCACGCTTGACGATCGTGTCCAGCGCTTCCTTGGCGGTCTTCTTGCCGGACCACACCTGTTCGAGCTCTTCGTCCTCGATCGCGCGGATCTGCACGTAGTTGCCCAGGCGGATGCCGCGGCTCTTGTCGGTCACCTTGCGGATCATCTGCGTCACGGCCACGTCGGTGCCGGGGTTCTGCTGGTAAAAGCCCGACTTCTCGGTCAGCTCATACGCGGCCTTGGTGACGGGCAGGTAGCCGGTGCGCTTGTGGCTGGCGGACTGCACTTCAGGCGTGGAGATGAACTGGAAGAACTGCGCCACGCCCTTGTATTCGGCAGGCTTCTTGCCGGCCATGACCCACAGGCTCGCGCCGCCGATCACGGTGTTCTGCGGTGCGCCGGGTACATCGGGGTAGTAGGGCAGGGGAGCCAGGCCGTAGGCGAACTTGGCGTTCTTGGCCACGTTGCCGTAGAAGCCCGACGACGTGTTGATCATGGCGCACTCGCCGGACACGAAGCTGGCCTCGGGCACGTTGCCGCGGCCCTTGTAGACGAACAGG
This sequence comes from Acidovorax sp. KPB24-03, assembly GCF_057546605.1. Taxonomy (NCBI): domain Bacteria; kingdom Pseudomonadati; phylum Pseudomonadota; class Betaproteobacteria; order Burkholderiales; family Comamonadaceae; genus Acidovorax; species Acidovorax sp. KPB24-03. Next base: position 2,997 of record NZ_BAAJYR010000132.1, read on the forward strand.
CCCTGCTTGGCCATGTTGGCCAGGTTCTCGATGTGGCGCACGTGCAGGGGCGAATCGACCTTCAGGCGCGCGTCCAGGCCCTGCAGGCCGTTGGACTTGCTGGCGAACTCCACGTTGTGCCAGGCCGAGAAGCTCTCGACCTGCGTCCAGTTCTGCCAGGCCGTGGTGAACGGGCACTTGTGGCCCGAGGCCTTGAGCTTGGCCGCCGCGTTGACCACTTCGGGCCAGGTGGCGGGTGCCTTGTCGGTGGGCAGGCCGGCCGCCTTGAAGGCGTCCTTGTTGAAGTAGAAGATGGTGGTGGAGCTGTTGAACGGGAAGCTCAGCATCTGGCCGTTGGGGGCCGTGTAGTAGCCGGCCACGGCGGGGATGTAGGCGGCCGGGTCGAACTTGGCGCCCGCGTCCTGCATCACCTTGCCCACGGGCACGATGGCGCCCTTGCTGGCCATCATGGTGGCCGTGCCGACTTCGAACACCTGCAGGATGTGCGGTGCGTTGCCGGCGCGGAAGGCGGCGATGGAGGCCGTCATGGACTCGTCATACGTGCCCTTGTAGGTCGGCACGATCTTGTATTCCTTCTGGCTCTCGTTGAACTGCTTGGCCAAGTCGTTCACCCACTCGCCGTTGACCGCGGTCATCGAATGCCACCATTGGATCTCGGTCTGTGCCTGCGCCGTGGCGCAGAGCGAAGCGGCGATGGCGGCAGCGGCCGCCAGGTGCTTGAATTGCATGAAAACTCCTCGAATCGATACGAAATGCACGAAGCGCCGATGGTAGGACGCATTTCGTGACACGAATATGTCGTTGTCGCATAGGCCCACGCAGCGATCAAGCGGGGAAACCCGTCGCGGCGCAGGGCCCCGCCATGGCCGCCAAACGGGCGCCAGCGCTGGCGATTTCGTGACAATTCCGTGACAGATGGGCGGTGGCCGGAGTCGCCTTGGCGACTGGTGCCGCGCACCATTTCAGCGAATTGCAAGGATGCCAGCAGGGTTTTGTGCGGTGCACAATGATCTCGCGTCCCCATTTCGGGGCTGATCGCGGGGCCGAATCCCGCGCCTTTTCCTTTTCCGATCCTCCGGACCTTTCCATGGCCAAAACCTCTCTGGACAAAAGCAAGATCAAGTTCCTGTTGCTCGAGGGCATCCACCCGTCCGCGCTCGACGTGCTGCGCGGTGCGGGCTACACGCAGATCGAGGCGATCTCCGGCGCGCTGCCCGACGACGAGCTCAAGCGCAAGATCGCCGATGCGCACTTCGTGGGCATCCGCTCGCGCACCCAGCTGACGGCCGAGGTTTTCGCCCAGGCGCACAAGCTCGTGGCCGTGGGGTGCTTTTGCATCGGCACCAACCAGGTGGACCTGAACGCCGCCCGCGAGCGCGGCATCGCCGTGTTCAACGCGCCGTACTCCAACACCCGCTCGGTGGCCGAACTGGTGCTGGCCGAGGCCATCCTGCTGTTGCGCGGCATTCCCGAGAAGAACGCGGTGGCGCACCGCGGCGGCTGGCTGAAGTCGGCCGACAACGCCTACGAGATCCGCGGCAAGACACTGGGCATCGTGGGCTACGGTTCCATCGGCACGCAGCTGTCGGTGCTGGCCGAGGGCCTGGGCATGCACGTGATCTTCCACGACGTGGTCAACAAGCTGCCCCTGGGCAATGCGCGCCAGGCACCCTCGCTGCACGCGCTGCTGGGGCAGGCCGACATCGTGAGCCTGCACGTGCCCGAGCTGGCGTCCACGCAGTGGATGATCGGCGCGGCCGAGATCGCGGCGATGAAGCCGGGCGGCATCCTCATCAACGCCGCGCGCGGCACGGTGGTGGAGATCGAGCCGCTGGCCGAGGCGCTCCGCGCCAAGAAGCTGCTGGGCGCCGCCATCGACGTGTTCCCGGTCGAGCCGCGCACCAACAAGGACGAGTTCCTGTCGCCGCTGCGCGGGCTGGACAACGTGATCCTCACCCCGCACATCGGCGGCTCCACCATGGAGGCGCAGGCCAACATCGGGCTCGAAGTGGCCGAGAAGCTGGTCAAGTACAGCGACAACGGCACCTCGATCTCGTCGGTCAACTTCCCCGAGGTGGCGCTGCCCGCGCACCCGGGCAAGCACCGGCTGCTGCACATCCACCAGAACGTGCCGGGCGTGCTGTCGCAGATCAACCAGATCTTCTCGGACAACCGGATCAACATCGCCGCCCAGTACCTGCAGACCAACGAGAAGGTGGGCTACGTGGTGATCGACATCGACGCCCAGTCGTCGGACCTGGCGCAGGACGAGCTGGCCAAGGTGCCGGGCACGATCCGCAGCCGCGTGCTGTTCTGAACGGCCGGGCCGGCCGCCAGGGGCTCCGCCGGCCTGCCTTGGGATTGGGTGCCAAAACGGCCTCCAGCACAATAAAAGCGCCGGCATGATGCTATAGAAATAGTAGCAATCGGGGTGCGGTCGTTGCCGCGCCGGCTGGCGGGGCCGTCCCGGCCCCCGGGACCGCCCGGAGGCTGGCATAAAATCGCGGCCCCGAGGCACAGGGGCGCCCCACGCGCCCGACCCAGGTTGACCCCATGAACGTTCCCATAGCGCTGGCTGCCCTGCAGGCGCAGGCCGCCGAGCCCGCCCGCCTGCGAGAGATTCCCTACAACTACACCTCGTTTTCCGACCGGGAAATCGTCATCCGCCTGCTCGGGTCTCCGTCCTGGGACGTGCTCGACCAGCTGCGCCGCGAGCGCCGCACCGGCCGCTCGGCCCGCATGCTCTATGAAGTGCTGGGCGACATCTGGGTGGTGCAGCGCAACCCCTATCTGCAGGACGACCTGCTGGACAACCCCGACCGGCGCAAGCTGCTGGTCGAGGCGCTGGAGCACCGCCTGGCCGAGATCGGCAAGCGCCGCACGCCGGCCGACGACTCCGGCCGCGACCAGCTCGTGGGCCAATTGGTGGACGCCGCCCGCCGCGCCATCGCCGAGTTCGACGCCACCTTCATCGAGGCGGCGCAACTGCGCCGCCAGGTGCAAAAGCGCCTGGGCCGCCACACGGCCAAGGACAACATCAAGTTCGACGGCCTCTCGCGCGTGTCCCACGTGACCGATGCGACCGATTGGCGCGTCGAATACCCGTTCGTGGTGCTCACCCCCGACACCGAGGCCGAGATGGCTGCGCTGGTCAAGGCCTGCATCGACCTGGAGATGACCATCATCCCGCGCGGCGGCGGCACCGGCTACACCGGCGGCGCCATTCCGCTCACCTGGCGCAGCGTGGTCATCAACACCGAGAAGCTCGAAGCCATGACCGAGGTGGAAATGCGCCGCCTCCCGGGCATGGACCGCGAGGTCGCCACGGTGTGGACCGAGGCCGGCGTGGTCACCCAGCGCGTGGCCGATGCGGCCGAGCGCGCGGGCTACGTGTTCGCCGTGGACCCGACCAGCGCCGAGGCGTCTTGCATCGGCGGCAACATTGCCATGAACGCCGGCGGCAAGAAGGCCGTGCTGTGGGGCACGGCGCTCGACAACCTCGCCAGCTGGCGCATGGTGACGCCCGACGCCCAGTGGCTGGAGGTGACCCGTGTGAACCACAACATGGGCAAGATCCACGACGCCGAGGTGGCCAGCTTCGAGCTGCAGTACTTCGAGGCCGACGGCAGGACGCCGATCCGCACCGAGCGCCTGGACATCCCCGGCAAGACCTTCCGCAAGGAGGGCCTGGGCAAGGACGTGACCGACAAGTTCCTGTCGGGCCTGCCCGGCATTCAGAAAGAGGGCTGCGACGGCCTCATCACCAGCGCGCGCTGGGTGGTGCACCGCATGCCCGAGCACACGCGCACCGTGTGCCTGGAGTTCTTCGGCAACGCCAAGGACGCGGTGCCCAGCATCGTGGAGATCAAGGACTTCATGTTCGCCGAGCAGCAGCGCAGCGGCGTGCTGCTGGCAGGCCTGGAACACCTGGACGACCGCTACCTGAAGGCCGTGGGCTACGCCACCAAGAGCAAGCGGCATGGCGGCGGCCTGCCGAAGATGGTGCTGTTCGGCGACATCGCGGGCGACAACGCCGACGACGTGGCGCGCGTGACCAGCGAGGTCGTGCGGCTGGCCAATTCGCGCTCGGGCGAGGGCTTCGTCGCCATCAGCCCAGAGGCGCGCAAGAAGTTCTGGCTGGACCGCAAGCGCACGGCCGCCATCAGCCGCCACACCAACGCCTTCAAGATCAACGAAGACGTGGTGATCCCGCTGCCGCGCATGGCCGAGTACACCGACGGCATCGAACGCATCAACATCGAGCTGTCGCTGCGCAACAAGATCGCGCTGTGCGATGCGCTGGAAGACTTCTTCCTGCGCGGCAACCTGCCGTTGGGCCGCCAGGACGACGCGCACGAGATCCCGTCGGCCGAGCTGCTGGAAGACCGCGTGGGCCAGGCCGTGGCGCTGGTGGGCGAGGTGCGCGCGCTGTGGACCGGATGGCTGCGCGACGTGGAGCCGCTCTTCGCCCAGCTGCAGGACCACACGCTGCGCGCGAGCTGGAAGACCCAGCTGCGCGAGCCGCTGGCCAAGATCTTCGCCGGCGCCGCCTTCCAGCCCATCATGGACGAGGCCCAGGCCATCCACCAGCGCGTGCTCAAGGGCCGCGTGTGGGTGGCGCTGCACATGCATGCCGGCGACGGCAACGTGCACACCAACATCCCGGTCAACAGCGACGACTACCGCATGCTGCAGACGGCCCATGAGGCCGTGGCGCGCATCATGGTGCTGGCCCGCCAACTCGACGGCGTGATCTCGGGCGAGCACGGCATCGGAATCACCAAGCTGGAGTTTTTGACCGACGACGAGCTGCGGCCGTTCGCCGACTACAAGCAGCGCGTGGACCCCGAAGGGCGCTTCAATAAAGGCAAGCTGCTACGAAATCAGGAGCGTGGTGCCGTAGTGGATATTGCCCGGGAGCCCGGTTCGGCCCGCAACTCGCTGATGTTCGCCGACCTGACCAACGCCTACACGCCGAGCTTCGGCCTGATGGGGCACGAGTCGCTGATCATGCAGCAGAGCGACATCGGCGCCATCGCCGATTCGGTCAAGGACTGCCTGCGCTGCGGCAAGTGCAAGCCCGTGTGCGCCACCCACGTGCCGCGCGCCAGCCTGCTGTACAGCCCGCGCAACAAGATCCTCGCCACCTCGCTGCTGGTCGAGGCCTTCCTGTACGAGGAGCAGACGCGCCGGGGCGTGTCGATCAAGCACTGGCAGGAGTTCGAGGACGTGGCCGACCACTGCACCGTGTGCCACAAGTGCTACACGCCGTGCCCGGTCAAGATCGACTTCGGCGACGTGACCATGAACATGCGCAACCTGCTGCGCAAGATGGGCAAGAAGACCTTCCGCCCGGGCAACGCGCTGGCCATGACCATGCTCAACGCCACCAACCCCGACACCATCAAGCTGATGCGCAGCGCCATGGTCGGCGTGGGCTTCAAGGCCCAGCGCATCGCCGTGGACCTGCTGCGCAAGGTGGGCCGCCGCCAGACCGCGCGGCCGCCGGCCACGGTGGGCACCGCGCCGGTCAAGGAGCAGGTGATCCACTTCATCAACAAGAAGCTGCCCGGCGGCCTGCCCAAGAAGACGGCGCGCGCGCTGCTGGACATCGAGAACAAGGACTACGTGCCCATCATCCGCAACCCGGCCACGACCACGGCCGAGACGGAGGCGGTGTTCTACTTTCCCGGCTGCGGCTCCGAGCGCCTGTTCAGCCAGGTGGGCCTGGCCACGCAGGCCATGCTGTGGCATGCGGGCGTGCAGACCGTGCTGCCGCCGGGCTACCTGTGCTGCGGCTACCCGCAGCGCGGCAGCGGCCAGTTCGAGAAGGCCGAAAAGATGATCACCGACAACCGGGTGCTCTTTCACCGCGTGGCCAACACGCTCAACTACCTCGACATCAAGACCGTGGTGGTGAGCTGCGGCACCTGCTACGACCAGCTGCAGGGCTACGACTTCGGCAAGATCTTCCCGGGCAGCCGCATCATCGACATCCACGAATACCTGCTGGAAAAGGGCGTGACCCTGCAGGGCAAGGGCGCCTACCTGTACCACGAGCCCTGCCACAACCCCATGAAGCTGCAGGACTCGGTCAAGACCGTGAAGGCGCTGGTGGGGCCGCAGGTGCTCAAGAGCGAGCGCTGCTGCGGCGAATCCGGCACGCTGGGCGTGACGCGGCCCGACATCTCCACGCAGGTGCGTTTTCGCAAGGAAGAGGAAATCAGGAAGGGCGAGGCCGCGCTGCGGGCCAGCGGCGCCGCGGGCGCGCAGGACAACGTGAAGATCCTCACCAGTTGCCCCAGCTGCCTGCAGGGCCTGAACCGCTACCAGGACGACCTGAACAACGGCCTGCTGGAGGCCGACTACATCGTCGTCGAGATGGCGCGCGAGATCCTCGGCGACCAATGGATGCCCGAATACGTGCAGCGCGCCAACGCGGGCGGCATCGAGCGGGTGCTGGTCTGATGGTGGCCACGGCGCCTGCCGCGGCCACCGTGCCCGATTGCCCGCTGTGCGACGGCGACGGCGGCACACTGGTCTGGCGCGGCCCGAAGCTGCGCGTGATCCGCGCGCAGGAGGCCGGCTTTCCAGCCTTCTACCGCGTGGTATGGAACGCGCACGCGGCGGAGTTCACCGACCTGGACGCGGGCGGCCGCCTGCACTGCATGGAGGCCGTGGCGGCGGTGGAGACCGCGCTGCGCGCCCATGTGCAGCCGGACAAGATCAACCTGGCCGCGCTCGGCAACATGGTGCCGCACCTGCACTGGCACGTGATCGCGCGCTTTGCCTGGGACAGCCATTTCCCCGGCGCCGTGTGGGCCACGCCGCAGCGCGACCGCGCGCCCGAGCGCGAGGCCGAGGTGGCCGCCGCCTGG